>CAZJMZ010000104.1:0-10067 GCA_964547115.1 uncultured Anaerolinea sp.
CCGGTCGCCATTGACGATGACGCGCAGGCGGTTGGTCTGGTTCAGGCCGGGGCGCAGGGCGCTGTGCTTGGTCCAATTCAAAATCGACTTCCACTCCAGGCTGTCGTCCGCGCCTTTTTCGTAGGCCCCAATGATGTAACTGCCCAGCGGCGTGATGAACACACAATAACTCCCCAGCGTCTTGCGATACCGCAGCGCAAAACCCGCATCGATCAGGTTCACATCCCCTTCGTAAAAGCGAATGCTCACACTGGCATCCAGGTTATCAAAAAAGCCGGAGGTGTTCAGCGCATACCACACGCCGCGTTTGGCCGGGAACTTAAAGCGCAGCTCGGGCGGCGTGCTGTTGAGGCATTGCACATTGTCGGGGTTGGGGAAGTTCCAACCGAGAACGGGCTGCTGGCGAAAATCCGCGCCCAGGATCAGGTTGCCCATGTCCGGTTCGGGCGTCAACGTGCGCGGAATGCGGAACGTGACGTTGCAATACTGGCAGGTCACCACCTCCGCGTGGATGGCGGAAGCAGGCAGGGCGGCACCGCAGTTGGGACAGATGAACTGATCCATGATAGGCTCCAAAGTTCGATATAATCCCGCGAATATATCTTGACTCGTGCAAACGGTCTAGAGACAGAAAGGACGCTCCCATGCCCTGCCATTGCTGCCAGATCGAAAATGATACCTTCGGCGAAGAACGCGCCCAGGCCGACCTGAAAGACTATCGCAAACACGGCGCTGCCAAACACACCCGCCTGATCATCGAAGCCGTCCGCTCATTGGGATTGAAAAACGCCGCGCTGCTCGATATCGGTGGCGGGATCGGCGCGATTCATCACGACCTTCTGGCTGATACTGCCCAACAAGCGACTCACGTCGACGCCTCCTCCGCCTACCTAAAACTCGCCACCGCAGAGGCCCAACGGCTCGGGCATGCCGTGCAATTCATCCACGCCGATTTCACCGATGTTGCCGAAGAACTGCCGCAAGCTGATATTGTCACGCTCGACCGGGTGGTCTGCTGTTACCCGAACATGCGTGAGTTGCTGAAAGCCGCCTCCTCAAAAAGCCGCGCCGCAATTGCCATGACCTATCCCCGCGATGTCTGGTGGACCCGGGCCTTTGTCAAGCTCGGGAACCTGATCCAGCGCCTGCGCAAAGACCCCTTCCGTGTGTTCGTGCATCCGGTCACTGAAATGGAAAGCTTGTTGAATGGGGAAGGGCTGCGGCGGGTGTCCACGCGCCGCTTGATCATTTGGGAGATGGCCTTGTATCAGCGTGAGACGGTTGCGTAGGGGGCAGGAGTCTCAGTTGTAGTTTCCTTGCAATCGCGCAAGTTGAGGAAAGCCCGGTATCCTTTGGCGAAAAGGGGCGTCAAGATTGCATTCCCCGCAAGCTGGGGACAGACCAAAGGAGAGATTTATGAAAAAATCATTGTTGGTGTTCTTGTTGGTGTTTGTCATGTTGGCAGGCCTCACCGGTGTGGCTGCAGCAGCCCCGGCGCAGGCAGGCGGGACGGTGAAGCTGGTCAGCGCCCTGCACATTCCCGGTGCGGGTGTCATGTTCACCTTTGAGGTGAGCGGCGAGTTTTCCCTGGCCGATCTGCAAGGCTCGGTCAAATTGCCGGATGGCCGCCTCTTCGATCTATACTGCAACCAGGTGGACGAGACCACGGTCAAATGCAGTGTCACCAAGGCGGTGGCTGAGCAGAACATTATCGTCTCGTTCGGCGGGCAACAATTCCCGGCGTTCGTGCGCCTGAGCGAGAATTGCTACAGCATTTGGGCCTGGTACGATTTTACGGGAAATGCCTGGACCGATTTTGGCCCCTATTGCCCTAACAGCACCCCTCAACAGTACGATCTCGTTACTTTCACTGTCCCGGACCCGAACGGCAGTTATGACGGCTGGGCTGAATTCTATTATGAAGATGTGTCCACCTACTGCCCTGACCCTGTGCCGTACAATGGGCCTGCGTATTACTTTTCTTCTTGCCCGAACATGCCCCTGTAACCGAAAGACCGCTTTTGTAACAACTGATCAGTAATCGATAAAACAGCCCCGCATTTTGCCGGGGCTGTTTATGTTAGAGCGCTGGTCGCTTCTTATGCCATTCCGTGGCCTGCTCGTAGGCATAAGCGATATTCAACACCTTGGCGTCGGCCCAGGCCTTGGAGACGATCTGCAAACCGATCGGCAGGCCTTCGCTGTTGAATCCGCAGGGGATGGAGATGGCGGGCAGGCCGGTCAGGTTGAAGGGTGCGGTGAAGCGGGTGAGCCGTGCGGCCTGCTCCACGGCGTCGTTGCCGGCGATGGTCGGTGCGGCGATGGGGGTGGTGGGAGTCAGCAGGTAATCATACGAGTCGAAGAATAGCTCCAGGCGTTTCTTCATTTCGGTTTGTGTGCGGCGCGCCAGCGCATACTCCGTGGAGGTGGTGTTGGCGCCCTGGGTCAGGCGTTGCAGAATATCTGCACCGAATAGTTCGGGGTGTTCCTTCAAGCGGTCGCGGTGCACGGCCGCGCCATCGGAACGCGTCATGAGGGCATTGGCCAGGGCGGCGTCGCGCATCCAATCCACGTTGACTTCGGTCACCTGGCAGCCAAGCTTTTTCAGCACCTCGGCCGCCTCACGGACGGCTGCCAGCACTTCGGGGTCGGAGGTTTCGATGAACTCCCCAACACCGAGAGCGACCCTGCGGCCTTCGATCTCGTCCACCAGATGGCCGAGATAATCGCCAGTGAGCATTTTGATGGCGCCGGGGTCGATCGGATCATAGATCGAGATCACTTGCAGCATGAGCGCTGCATCACGCACGCAGGCAGTGAGCGGCCCCACGTGGTCGAGATTCCATGAGAGCGGGAAGACACCGCGCGAACTCACTCGTCCAAAGGTGGGCTTGAAGCCGACAATGCCGCATAACGCCGCCGGAATGCGGATCGAGCCGCCGGTGTCGGTGCCGAGCGCGCCCAGCGCCATGCCGGTGGCCACGGCGATGGCCGATCCGCTGGAGGAACCGCCGGGGATGCGCTCCGTGTTCCACGGGTTGCGGGCGGTGCCAAAATGCGGATTATTGCCGGTAATACCCAGGGCGATCTCGTGGGTGTTGGTCTTGCCAAGGATCACAGCCCCGGCCTGCCGGAGCTTTTCCACAACGAAGGCATCTTCGGTGGGGATGCGCTCGCTAAAAAATTGTGAGCCGATGGTGGTGCGGATGCCCGCCGTATCGAACAGGTCTTTGACCGCGATGGGGATGCCGCGCAGTGTATTGAACAGTGCAGCAGGGACGGTCATTTCGGAACTGGCCGGGGGCTTTAACGCGGTCTCGATATCGATGACCGTGATGAAGGCGTTCAGTGTCGGGTTGAGGCGGCTGATCTGACGGTGACAGGCTTCGGCCAGGCGCCGAGGCGTGGTCTTTTGTCCCCGCAGCAGTTCGAGGGCGGTGGAGATGGTCAGGGCTTGAGAGTCATCCATGAGCGTCCATTATAATGGTGACGATGAATAATCCCCAACCCCCATCGGTCTCAGCGCGGACGCGTTTTTATCTCTATCTGGCCTGTCTCTCTCTGGTCGCGGTGGGGTTGGGCTTTGCCGCCACTGCACGGTATGGCCCCGGCCTGGCTTCAGACTCGGTCATTTATTTGTCAGTGGCGCAGAACCTGCTGGCCGGCAAAGGGCTGACGATGTTTCTTGGCACGCCCCTGCTCTCGTGGCCGCCGCTGTTTTCGATTGTGTTGGCGGGGTTGAGTGCGTTGACGCGGCAGGATGTGTTCGTGGTGGGCTGGGTGTTGAATGTGCTGCTGTCGGGCGTCAATGTGTTTTTGAGTGGCTTCGTTTTTTGGCGGGCGTTTCAGGCGCGGCCTGTGTATGCCTGGCTGGCGAGCGCGTTCGTGTGTTTGTCGCTCTCGTCGTTGCGCGTGCATGCCACCACGTTCACCGAGCCGTTGTATATCACCATGACATTGGGTTTCCTGATCGGGCTGGAGGTCTACGGCCGTACCCGTGCACGGTCCGCGTTCGTTGGGCTGGTCGTGCTCAGTGCGCTTGCGCCCATGCTGCGCTATGTGGGGCTGGCCTTTCCGGCGGTGGCGGGACTGGTGGTCGTGATCGTGAACTGGCGCGACCTGCGCGCCATGCTGCGCGATGGGTTGGTGCTCGGGGGTGTTGCCAGCCTGCCGATCGGCTGGTGGTTGATCTTGCGCAACGTGCTGACCTACGGCTCGTTATTCGGCACCAGCGGGCAGACCGTGGATGTGTGGCAAAACACATCGCTTGGCCTGACCAAGATCATGCATTGGTTCGTGCCTTATCTTGACCCGCTCATGCCCGTGCTGACCCGGCCTTTGATCGTCCTGCCGTTGTTGGCTGTGCTCCTGGTCGGCATCAACCTGCGACAGCGGACAGCCTTGCAAGCCTGGTGGGGGCAGATGCGTAGTCCCTGGGTTTACCCGGCCATGCTGTATGGGTTGGTGTATTTTCTTGCGGTGGCCGTGACGAGCGTCACCTCCGATCATCGCTGGCTGAACGACGACGACCGCTACTATGTCATCCTGCTGGTTCCGGTCCTGCTGCTGTTGTTCATCACCTTTGAAGAGTTGGTCCGGCCGCATCTCCCGTTCGCGCCGCGCACGGTCACGCTGGCGTTGGTGGCCGGGTCTTTGTTATGGAGCCTCTATCCGCTGTATGGGTTGCGTGAATATCTGGTTGAAGCGCGCCAGGTGGGTGAGCCCAGCACCTACAATCTGTTCAATACCCGCACATACCATGAAATGCCTGTGATGCAGGAGCTGCAAAGTTTATGGGCTTCTGAGCCTGCGGCCACTGTGTACACCAACTATGCGGAACTCGCCTGGTTCTTCAACCGCAAGCCTGCCCAACCTTTGCCCGTGCGCGACTTTCCCGATTATCAAGCCGTCTACAGCGCCTGGCCTGCCGTCCCGGGGTATCTGGTCTGGTTCAAGCCCAACGAATACAAGCGCTTTCTCTCCCCCGAAGAACTTGCGCCCCATGTGACGCTGCAATTGATCTACTCCGATGAGAGCGGCGATATTTATAAGGTGCAGGCCAGATGATGGACGGGCAATCACGCTTTCGCTGGTTGCTGATCCTGACTTTCTGCCTATCCGCCTGTGGGGCTCAGCTTGCGCCCGCGCCGACCTCGCCTCCTGCTACGCCGCTGCCTGCCACAGCGATCCTGACGGTTGCCCCCACGCCTCAACCAACCGCCACGGCCAAATTCATCCCCAAAGCCAACGACCTGACCTTCATCGAGTTCTTTGCCGTCACCTGAGTGGAATGCCGCCGTATGCAACCCATCGTTGATGGGATCCGTAAAAAATTCAACGGCTGCCTCAAGGTCGAGCGCGTCAACTACCATGAATGGACTCAATGGCATGAGCTGATCTTCCCGGTGGGCTCACCCGAACTGACCCTGCTCGATGCTTCGAATACGATCCTGTATCGTTGGTTCGGCTTCACGGAAACAGACGAGATCGAACAGGTGCTCCTGCCGTTGTGTAGTTAAATAAAAACATCCCGCAGGTTTTGCCTGCGGGATGTTGCTTGAGAGCCTAGAACAATCCCAATACCTTGCCGGTCTTCAGGTCCAGGTCCACATCGTAGAACGCGGGCCGGGTCGGCAGGCCGGGCATGGTGCGCATATCACCCAGGATCGGGTACAGGAAACCGGCGCCCGCACTCGCGCGGATCTCGCGCACCGAAATGCGGAAGCCCGTTGGTGCGCCCTTCTTGGTGGCGTCCGTGGTGAACGAGAGGTGCGTCTTCGCCATGCAGATGGGCAGGTTGCTGAAGCCCAGGCGGGTGTAGCGTTCGACCTGCTCTTCGGCTTCGGGTGTGTAATCCACACCGTCGGCTCGATAGATCTCCCGGGCGATGGTCTCGATCTTCTCCTTGATCGACTTCTCCGCATCATACAGGAACTTGAAGTTGCTTGGCTTGTCTGCGGCTTTGACCACCGCCTCAGCCAGCGCCTTGGCGCCCTTGCCGCCATCCGCCCAGTGGGTGGATACGACCGCATCCATCGCGCCCATCTTGAGCGCGGCCTCACGGATCAATTCCACTTCGGCCGGGGTGTCGGTGGCAAACGAGTTGACCGCCACCACCACGTTCACGCCGAACTTAAGCGCGTTCTGGATATGACGCTCGAGATTGGGCAGACCGGCGCGGAGCAGGTCGAGATTCTCGTCGGTGTATTCCGGGGCGAGCGGCTTACCAGCCACCACCTTTGGGCCGCCACCGTGCATCTTCAAGGCGCGCACGGTAGCGACCATCACCACCACCTGCGGGATCAAGCCGCTGTAACGGCACTTGATGTTGAAGAATTTCTCCATGCCGATATCCGCGCCAAAGCCGGATTCGGTCACCACGAACCCATCCTTGCCGACCAGTTTGAGCGCGATCTTGTCTGCAATAATGGAGGACTGTCCGTGCGCAATATTGGCAAACGGACCGGCGTGCACTGTGGCGGCGTTGCCTTCGAGCGTTTGCATCAGGTTGGGTTTAATGGCATCCTTCATCAACACGGTCACTGCGCCAGCTACACCCAGGTCTTCCACGGTGACGGCTTCGCCGCGTTTGTTGGTGGCAACCACCATGCGGCCGAAGCGCTCGCGCATATCTTCCATGCCGGTGGTCAGCGCCAGCACCGCCATGATCTCTGAAGCCACGGTGATATCGTAGCCCGACATGTGCGCATGACCGGCCTCATCCTTGCCGCGGCCCACTTCCACTTCGCGCAGCATGCGGTCGTTGATGTCGACCACGCGCCGCCAGGAGATGGTGCGCTCGTCGATATCCAGCCGGGCAAAGCGGCTGCGTTCTTCGGGCGTCAGGTCGTTGGGGTTGGCCTTGCTGATGCCGAGCTTCTTGATGCGGCGCAGCATGGTGGGGGAGAAGCGGCGCTCGCCTTTTTTGTTTACAGGGCACAGGGCGTTGAAGAGTTTTTCGTCGTCCTGTTCTTTTTCATGCATCACACGCGCATCCAACGCGGCTGCCACCAGGTTATGAGCTGCGGTGATCGCGTGAATATCGCCGGTCAGGTGCAGGTTGAACTCTTCCATCGGAATGATCTGCGAGTATCCACCGCCGGCCGCGCCACCCTTGATGCCAAACGTGGGGCCCATCGAAGGCTGGCGAATGGCTGTGACGACCTTCCTGCCGAGATGAGCGCTCAAAGCCTGCGAGAGGCCCACTGTGGTGGTGGTCTTGCCTTCACCCAGCGGTGTGGGCGTGATGGCGGTTACATCGATATACTTGCCGTTGGGCTTGTTCTTCAGGCGGTCAAGGATCTCAAGTTTGATCTTGGCTTTGTACGGACCGTACAACTCCAGTTCATTTGGACGCACACCCAATTCCTCGGCGATCTGCATGATGGGCTTGATCTTGGCTTCCTGTGCGATCTCGATATCGGAGGGGACAGGCCGGCGAAGTTTGAGTTTGGTGGGCGCGAAGGCAAAGGTCATTTTGGGGGCGGCTTTCTTCACTGCCTTTTTGACGGGCTTGGCCTTTGCGGCTTTCTTTGCGGACTTGGTTTTGACTGCCATCGTTGCTCCTTTGATTGTAAATGCGGCGACCCATCGCTAAATCATCCAGACATCCTTGGGGTCGCGCTGGCTGGATGATTATATATAATCCTATTATCGAAACTTTTTGGTTTTTTGGCAAGAGCTTTCCATCCCCATTTTGATGAATTGTGTCATGAGAAAAGAACATCCGGCAGTTGTTCTGCCGGATGTTCGAAACTATTCAGCTTTGATCACCGTTCCCAGGCGTTCCCCCGTCAGTGTGCGGACGATATGCCCCGGTTCGGTGCCGGAAAAGATCTGGATCTCAAGGTCGGGGTTGCCGTCCACCAGTTCGAGCATTTGCCGCACCTTCGATTCCATGCCGCCAGTCACATCGGCCGCGGCAGATTTGCCCACATTGGCTTTGATCTCGTTGAACGAAGCTGGGGTGATGGTTTCGATGACTTTGGTGCGATTGGGGAAATCGGCCCATACGCCCGCCTCCAGCCCGGCCAGCAGGATGCGCTCGGGGTGCAGGGCACGGGTGAGATGCTGGAACAGGTCCTCGGTCGAGAGGATCGTGCCGCCGCGCACTTCATCGAAGACCGTATCGCCAAAGATGACCGGCACCATGCCCGCCGCCAATGCCATGCGGATGGGCGTCATCTCCCAGGCCGAGACCTGGCCGTTCGAAGCGATCACGCTGCTGGAGGGGGGCAGGGCAATGGTGCGCAACCCCGCCTTGTGCAGGGCGTTCATCAAATAGCGGTTTAACGTGGAGGCCTGATACCAGACCTCGGCAAAACCCTTCCAGTAATTATCCTCGGTCTCATCGCGTTCACGATGTACCAGGGGAGTCGCTTTGGGGGGCAGGCCATCACGGGTCTTGTATTCGCTGGCGGGCACATGGCCAAAAGAGCCGGCGCCGTGTCCCAGCACCAGATGCAGGTTTGGGTGAGTCTGAAGCGCGGTTTTGATCTGCAAAGCCAGATCGTCCATCACATCCAGCAGCGGCGTGTAGGGTTGGGTCTTATCGGTGATCAGTGAACCACCAAGTTTGAGGAAGACAAGTTCTTTCATGCGCCTATTGTAATGGAAAAACTGGCGTTCACTTTCGAAGTTCCTGACCCCATCAAAGGCAGTATAATCGCCCAGTTTATGAATCTTAGCGTGGTTGTCATCGTCTTTGTGGCTCTATTTGGTTTGGGGGCGCTGCTTGCCGCACGGGCGGGCATTCGCTCGATCCAATTTGCGCGCAAAGTGGTGTTCTATCGCACGCGCCAGGCCTACATGGCCACGGGGTGGCAATGGTTGATCGTTTCAGCAGTACTGACTATCATTGCGGTGGGTGGCGGATTCTTTGGCCAGACAGCGATGAACCAATTGTTCCCGCCGCCGCCCACACCCACGCCAACCCTCACCTTTACCCCGCAACCGACTGCCACCCAGCCGCCCACCGCCACGGTCACTGAAACACCGACCGAAACGCTCACCCCAACGCTGACTCTTACCCCCGATGGGACTCTAACACCCACTCCCTCCATCACACCCAGTCTGACGCCAACCCCGAGTCTGACTCCCTCGGTCACTGCTTCGATCACCCAAACCATTACCCCTGCTCCGACCAATACCTTCCCGCCTACCTCCACGCCGACCACTACCTCCACGGCCACACCCACCTCCACGCGGACGTCCATTCCCACCGCCACTTCTGTGCCCTCGCGCACGCCGCGCCCCTCGGCCACAGCCACGGCCACACGTACGCCATCTCTCACACCCAGTGTGACTGCGTCGGTCACAGCCTCGTTTACACCGACCAATACCCTCGCACCTACTGCCACTGCTACGCGGGTACCTTCCAACACGCCCACTCCCACGCGGACTCGTTTCCCCACGGCCACGCCGATACCCTCTCGCACGCCGCGCCCCAGTTCCACACCGACCACGCCTCCCACCAACACGGCCAGCGCTACACCTGCGCCTACACAAACGTTCACCAACACTCCCCTGCCCACGGTTACATCTACCTTCACCGCTCTGCCCACGCAGACCTTTACCCCGCGGCCCACATCCACTCCCACACCCACGCGGACGCGTTTCCCCACCGCTACGCCAGTGCCCACTCGCACGCCCCGTCCCACCAATACGGCCACCTTGCCTCCAACTGTGACCACCACCTCGACCGCTACAGTCACCTTTACACCCGCCCCTACCCGGACGTTTACTCACACGCCCTTGCCCAGCGCCACTCGTACACCGACTCTCCCTCCCACTCCAACTTTCACGCCGCGTCCCACCAACACGCCGACTCAAACGCGTACTCCACGCCCAACCTTCACTTCCACGTTCACACCGGCACCCACTCAAACATCACTGCCGACAGCAACATTAACTGCTACGGTCACGCCGCGCCCCACCAGCACAGCGACACAAACCCGCACACCACGCCCGACTGCCACGGCAACGGCGACGCTTGCTCCATCGCAAACACCGACCCCGACCTTCACCTCATCACCTACGGCAACACGGATTCCCTCCAGCACTCCCAC
>CAZJMZ010000105.1:0-6890 GCA_964547115.1 uncultured Anaerolinea sp.
GAGGAAAGTCCGCACTCCATAGAGCACGGCGTCGGATAGCACCCGGGGCGGGGAAGCCTCCGCAAGGAGCCAACCTGCCGGACGAGGGCCACAGAAACAGGTCGCTCCCTTGTTCCTGCGCTTCTTTCCCATTGGGAGAGGGGCCGGAGCCAGGGTAGCAAGAGTGAAAAGGTGGTGTAAAAGACCACCGGCACCGGTAGTAATATCGGTGGCCAGGTAACCCCCGCCGGGAGCAAGACCAAGTAGGGACGAAGCCATCTGCGGATGGCGGGAGACTGCTCGTCTTCATACGTGCCCTCCCATGCGATGGGTGGGCCAGTCCCGGGTAGGTTGCAACGAGCGGCGCGGTGACGTGCCGCCCAGAGAGATGATCGCACAGGCAGGGTGACCTGCCGGACAGAATGCGGCTTATAGACGGGCCTGAGGCACTTTGTTTTTAGCGACGGGGGATTGCGCGGTAGATGGTCTTTTTGCCATGAAATGACAATGTCATTTCATGGCAAAAAAGTTATTCTTGGGACTGTTCATCCTACCAACCGTCTACGAAGCTTGCAGGTGCCCCATGAACAAAAAAGTCATTTTCAACGGAATTGAACTTTCCCTGCCCAAATATAATGACTCAGCCCTGACGATCTTTGACTATTTGGACAAGATCGTCACCCGTTTGCAGCGCGAACTCGACGACGAGGATGGGAGTTTCCAACTATCCATCGATGTGGATTTTTCGACCGTCAGCGCGCCCAAACATCGCATTGAGTCGAACGGCTCGACCCCACGCAAGACCAAAGACAAGGTGGCGCGTATTCTGGCTCGCACGGCTGCTGACGAAGAAGCCCAGGTCTCGGGCTCGGTGCGGGTCAATCTATTGGTGGAAAACCGCTGAATATTCTCACAAATTACATCCATTTTGAATCATAGCGCCGACCGGCAAGGTCGGCGCTATTGCTTTGGATGGGGCCTGCGCTACAGCTACGGGGCCGGCCGGGCGGCATATTCTGCCAACAGGGCATGGAAGCGCGGGTCATTCCTGATGAAATCGAGATCGGGGTCTTTGCGGGCCCAGTTCACGTAGGTCTGCTTGTTTTTCAGGGCGAGTTCAAGCAGTTCCAAAGACTGGTCGGTGTTGCCGCAGATGGCTTCCATGCATGCGCGGTTGTACTCGTTTTCATCTGTCGCCAGCAGGCCGCGGGCCTTGGTGATGTGTGCCTGCGCCAGTTCCTCTTTGCCGTTCTTGCGATAGTAACCGCCCAGCGTGGCGTGGGCCAGGCTGTGGTTCGGGTCGATCTCGATCACCCGTTCAAAAGCGCCGATCGCATCCTCATTGTTGCCGACCGCGGCGAAGACCAATCCCAAATGATGGAAGTAAAAGGCTTTCGATGAGTCGAGTGAGACGGCCTTGCGATAGGCATGGATCGCTTCATCGTACTGCCCGAGCGCTTTGTAGTTGCCACCGAGCGTATCCCAGGCCACCGGGTTGCGCGGATTGATCTCCAGCGTGCGCTTCAACTTCTCGATATCGGCTTGAATACCGGCGCGCTCTTCCGGTGAAAGTTCCACCGTTGGTAATTCCGGGGCTGGTTCCACATACTGCACCGCCGCAGGACTGGTGAGCGTGTGCGAGCTGAACTCAGGCACTTCGGTTGTCACTTCGGGCGCATCGGTGATGACCATGACCGGCAGAGACTCCTGTTCCGGTTCAGCGACGAGGACCACCGTTTCCGCTTCGCAGATTTCAGCCAGGGCTGTTCCCCGGGATTCTGATTCGGTATACACGCTGACAGTTTCCAACAAACCGTTCAACGCTTCAGCGCGGTCCAGTGGCGCGCTTTCCTGCGGGGTGCGATAGGCCACAGCCAGGTCCCACTTCAAGGGTTCGGTGAAGATGATGTTGCCGTTCGGGTCGGCGATGGAAGGTTCCGCCAAGGGCCAGAGTTCAAATTCCTGAGCCGGGGCCTCCTCCGGCTGAGTCTGACCGTCGAACCACCACGGAGTCAACTCTTCGATCAGCGGCAGCACTTCCATGCCGGAGGTCGAGGCGGCAGGCGAGTCATCCACGGCTGGCGCGGAAGTTGCCGCTTCGATGTGCAGGAGCAGGTCGCAGGGCTGGCTGCCTTCCACCAGTTCGCGGATGTCGGTCACAAGTTCATCGGCCTGCTGGTAGGCTTCCATGGCTGGGGCATATTGCTTGAGACGCAGGTGGGCATCACCGAGGCGGTGCAGCGTGACCGCACGTTGCTGCATCTCTGTCAGCCGCCCGGCGCCATCGGCGTAGGCTTCAACGGCCTCGGTGAAACGGCCCAACTGCATGAAGACCTGCCCCAGATTGTGATGCGGCTCGCCTGCGGCCGGGGTGATGGCGATGGCCTGTCGGTAGGCGCGGATCGCCTGATCGTACGAACCGGAGAGTGCGTACAAATTGCCCAGTTCGTTCCAGATTGCATGTTCGCTCATGGCTCCCTCCGCTATACGGCGAGACTTTGGGCTTGTTCGATGTTCACACTGCCGAGCAGGCTGAAGCGCGAACGCAGCGAGCGTGTGGCATTGTTCGGGTCGAGGCCATCGGCGCGTTGGTAGCAGGCGATGGCGTTCTCGTAATCGTTCAGGCGGCGATACACGTTACCCAGGCGATTCCACGTCACGGCCTTGTCTTTGTCGCTGGCGAACAGTTCGATGCTGCGCTGGTAAAGCAGGATGGCTTCGGCATACTTTTCCTTTTGCACATACACCAGGGCCAGGTTGCTGTAGGGCCACGCAAACCAATCGTCCAACTCGATGGCCTTGCTATAGGCGGTCACAGCTTCTTCGAACGCGCCTGTGTTGAAATACACGTTGCCAAGCTCGTTCCAGACATGCGCATTCTTCGTATCGGGTTCCACCTTCAACTCGTGGATGGGTTCCATCGCGGGCGAAGCGACATTCACCTCAGGAGCGTTGGCCAGGAATTCCTCATAGGCTGCTGTTTGCAAAGCCGGTTCCTCTGCGATCTCGATTGCGACGACCTCCGCTTCAGACTCACCCGTTTCTGCTGCCGCGACCGGAACCTCTGCCTCCGCTGAGGCCTCTGCCATTTCCGGCTGGGTCTCCAACACGGCCTGCCGGATCAGTTCAGACAGGTCCTCGACCACGAGCACCACTGGTTGATTGAGTGTGGACGGATCTGCAAAGGTCTCAAAGGTGTGTGCCATCATGGGCGTCACGGTCGTATCTGCACTTTCTTCTACGACGGGTTCTTCCATCACTGGAGTGGTTTCTTCTGCCGCTGCCGGTTCGACCTCGACCACAATTTCAGGTTGTGTGTCTTCAGCAACCGCGACAGGTTCAGGCTGTGTTTCGACCGCTTCAGCCTCTGCGCTTACAGTTTCTTCCAGCACCACCGGTTCGATCTCGGCTACGACTTCAGGTTGTGTGTCTTCAGCAACCGCAACGGGTTCTGGCTGTGTTTCGATGGCTTCAACCTCTGCGCTTACGGTTTCTTCCAGCACCATCGGTTCGACCTCGACCAAGGCTTCAGGTTGCGCTTCTTCAGCAACTGCCACGGGTTCTGGCTGTGCTTCAGAGGGCTCAGTTTCAACGACGGCCTCTGTGCTTACGATTTCTTCCGCCACTACCGTTTCGACCTCGGTCACGGCTTCGGGTTGAGTCTCTTCGACAACAGCTACAGGTTCCGGTTGTGCTTCGATGGTTTCAGCCTCAGCGGTCGCCACTTCTTCCACAGCTACGGGAACTTCGGTCGCGGCGGCAATTGGTTCTTCCGCCGCTACTTCAATAACCGGCGTTTCAGTGACTGTTTCGACGTCTGTTGTGGTCTCGGTTGCCATTTCAGCGATCGGATTCTCTGTCACTGGCTGTTCTATCTCAACCTCTGGCGCTTCAACACTTTCGCCAGCAGGTGCTTCGGCTTCAGCGACTGGTTCCATGGTCACAACTTCGATCAATTCGGCCAACTCGGTCAGTTCGGCTTCGTGGTCTTCGGCGGCGGGCGCTTCGACTTCGGCCACTGCTTCTGTCACCGGTGCGGCTTCAAGCGCTTCGGCTGCGACAGGTTCCACAGTGGGCAATTCGCTCACTGCTTCGGCCCTGTGGTTGACATAGACTTCCGCCACGATCGGCATCACACGCTGTTCGACCGTCACTTCATCGAGCTTGTCGGTGAAGCCGGTGTTCTGGCCGTCACATTCATCCGCCATTTGGAAGGCAATGAACGCATTCTCGTAATCGTTGACCTTGCGGTACACGTTGCCGAGCCGGTTCCAGATCATCGAGCGGTCCTTGTCGTCTGTGATGAGCTCGAGACTCTTGACATACAGGTTTACGGCTTCGTTGTAGTTCTGCTGTGCGGCGCAGGTGAGTGCCAGGTTGGCATGGGCCCAACCCAGTTTGGGGTTCAACTCGATGGCCCGGCGATAGGCGGTCGCCGCGTCTTCAAAGGAGCCCATTTTGAAGTACACATCGCCAAGCGAGAGCCAGTTCGAACCGTTGTCCTGGTCGATCTCAATGGCTTTCTTGTGCGCTTGCAATGCGTCAGCGTTGTGGTCATTCTGGTCAAAGACCGTACCCAGCCTCAGCCAGGGGTTGACAAAACGCTTGTTAAACTCGATCGTTTTCTGTTGGTAGGCGACGATGGCATTGAAGATGTTGCCCAACTCGTCCCAGAATTCATATTCGCTCATGGATACCTCCGTGTGATGATTAAGGGTTTGCGTGGGCGCCTAGTCCACGTTGCAATTGCCGAGCAGACTGAAACGGGCGCGGGTCAGTAATGGCGCATTCGTGTGATTCAGTTTGACGGCTTGTTGATACGCCGCGATGGCATTGTCATAATCGTTGAGGCGGCGGTACACGTTTCCCAGCCGGTTCCAGGCATCGGCTTTATCGGTGTCTTTCTGAAAGAGCTCGATGCTCCGCAGATAGACCAGGACCGCCTCTTCGAATTTCGATTGGAGTGTGAGGCACAAGGCCAGGTTGCTGAACGAACCTCCATTGTGCGGCTCCAGCTCGGCGGCTTTGCGATAACAATCGGCCGCTTCAGGGTAGGCGCTGGCTTTGAAGAACGAATCACCCAACTGGTTCCAGACCTGGGCGTTACCGGCGTTCGGTTCAGCGTGCAGGTACTCCACCGTATCGCGCACCCCGGCATGTTCGGGGTCGAGTTCGTCGGCGCGGCGATAGGCTTCGGCGGCGTTGTGGTAATCGTTCAGGCAGCGGTAGAGATTGCCCAACTCGTTCCAGGCTACAGCTTGTTCGCGCGCGGTTTGCAGCAGCTCCAGGCTCTTTTGCAACAACAACACTGCTTCGGCAAACTTGCGCAGGTGCAGGTAGGCGATGCCCAGGTTGCAATAGGCCCAGCCGAAACCGCGATCGGCCTTGATGGCTTTGTTGTAGGCCTTGATGGCGTCGTCCACGGCGCCGGCACGGAAGAGCAGGTTGCCTTTCTCGTTCCACATGCGGGCGTCCACGGTATCGACTTTGGGTGCCAGTTTCAGCGCTGGCGGGGTGGTGGTGAGAAATGGGACTGTCATTTGCATAGAGAGACCTCCGATCTCCTGGGTGGCTGTGGCGGGCTGCGTTTGGGTTTGTTGCAATTCCGCGCCGAATAAATAAGAGGATGTTTGCAGGAAGGGGAGCGGGTGCTCCTCCACGGGCTCGCTGACGTGATGCAGCCAGACGGGCGCGTCCGTTTCGGGTTGCGACTCTGGTGCAGGCGTGATGTCTTCCATGGGACTCGCGACGCTGCAAACTTCGAGTGAGGCTGCTTCTGTTTCAGGGGCCGGAGCGGCCTCTGGAACCGGGGCAGGCTCGGGTGAGTCTGAGGCGGGCGTCATGAGAGCTTGAGCGGTTGTCTGGGGCGAGTCCGCCATTTGATAGGCGTGGATCGCTTTGTCGTAGTCGTTCAACAGGCGATAAGCATTGGCCAGACGATTCCAGGTGATGTTGCGCTGTTCCGGGTCACGTAACAGGTCGAGACTCTTGAGGTAGAGCGGGATGCTTTCAGCTACACGTTCTGCGCTGGCGTGGGCGAGCGCCAGGTTGCTATAGGCCCAGCCGAAGCCGCGGTCCAGTTCAATGGCGCGGGCAAAGGCTTCAATGGCATCTTCGTAGCGGGCAGCTTTGATGTGGACGCTGCCAAGTTCGTTCCACAGGCTGCTGTTGTGCGGGTCGAGGCTGAGCGCCTGCCCAAAAGCGCGGATGGCATCGCGGTAGCGTTCTTGTTTGGCATACAGCCGGGCCATGCCCAACCACGGCAGGACGAAATGCCCATTGAGGTGGATCGCCTTTTGGAAGGCCAACACTGCTTCGTTGGGGCGGCCGCTGCGGGCGTAGACTTCGCCCAAGCCGTTCCACGGGTGGGGGAGACCCGGCGCGAGTTCGATGGACTTGCGATAGGCGGCGATGGCATCATCGGTGTATTCGCTGCGCGAGTACACATCGCCCATGCCGTTCCAAGCGACCGGGTCGGTGGCATTGTGCTCGATGGCTTTTTGGAAAGCGATCATCGCTTCATGCGGACGGTCGATCTTGAGGCACAGGTTGCCGAGGTTGTTCCAGGCAAAGATCTGGCCCGGGGCAAGTTGGATGGCCTGTTTATAGGCGTCGATGGCTTCTTCGTGTTTGCCCAGGCTGGCTTTTACAAGCGCCAGCGCGTTGAAGCATTCGGCTTCGAACCAACTGTCTTGCAATTTGGCGGCGATATGCAATGCGTTTTGCAGCATTTCACTGGCGCGTTCGTAGTCGCTGCGCCGCCAGTGCAAGACTCCCAGCGTGAGCAGCAGGTTGGCGCGCATGGCTGTGGATTCGTTATTCTTGGGCAGGTCGGTCAGGAACGATTCGCGCAGCGAGATCTTGGCCTCGGTATCCTCAAAGTGATCGTTGGTTTCGCCGGTACCCTGCCA
>CAZJMZ010000105.1:6990-10036 GCA_964547115.1 uncultured Anaerolinea sp.
CCATCGATGAAGAACACGACCTTGCCGGCTTCGGTAAGACTGTTCTGCCAAAACGCCAGCGAGTTTACGCTTGCATCACTGGCGTGAATCCATACCACCTTGTACTCCCGGTCAAGCAGGCTATTCTCAAGTTGGGAGGCCGAGTCAGCCCGGACATATTCCGAACTGTAGGCCACCCAGAACAAGCAGGGACGGTTCCAACGCAGGGACAGTTCGAGTTCCTGGGTCAGGACGTCCATCCGTTCATGGAAGGAGCCGGGGGCTTGCGGGGAGGTGGAGGTTTCACTCATCGAGCATTTTCCTCAAGACAGGGTGAATATCGCAGTAGTTCTCTTCATCGCGGTATTCGAGCACTGCCAGTAATTGCAGCAGCGGGCGCAGGCGTTCGTGATATTCAAGGTGCCTGCTATCCTTGATCTTCTTCAGGAATTTCAGGTCTTCGCGATCGAGGATGCGCCGATATTCAACGCGGATCTCGTTGGCAGCCCATTCCACATCGCAGGCTTCCATGCGGGTGACTTTGCGGCGGCGGGCGTTCCCGATCGCGGTGCGCAGGATGCGGGCCAATTCACGGAAGACGCCGCCGGAGTAGGTGACCGCCAATTCGAGTGCTTCGGCTTCGATCAGGTCCAGGTTCATGCGCAGGGCCACAAAGCGTTTCATGGTCTGGTCGCCGGTCACCGATTCGGTATCGCGAGTGCGGTCAGCGTGCAGGTTGATATTGGGCAGGAACAGGGCCTGGTCACGAATGGCATCGAATTCCTTGCTGTAGAACAAGGCGCTCGAAACGGTGTAGACGATGGCGCAATTGGGTTGCAGCATGATCTCGCGCCGGTCATGGAAGATGGTGCGAGCCTTTTCCAGGTCGGGCTTGTCCATGTCATCGATCAGCAACAGGGGGATGCGGCGTTCGGTGCTGTAGATGGCGGTGACAATATGATTGATGATGGCGATCAGGCCGGTGATATCGGTCTCGACGATCTGGCGCAACTCCACGCGGGTGGCCGGTTCGAGCTTCATCTTCATACCCGCGTTGGCGAAGAAGGCATCGATGGAAGCGCCCAATTCAAAGTTCGAGAGGCGGCCATCGAGAATGGTGGTCACATTCTTTTCCACTTTGCCTTTCCAGCCATCCAGTTCCTTGAGCAACTGGTCGGGCAGTTCGCCGCCTTTCTTGCGATATTCACGGAAGAGACGCCCGCCAATGGCCAGAAGCACATCGCGAAAGTCAATGTCGATGATGTCGGTCTCCTCGCGGATGCTGAAGTTGATCGGCCAGTATTTCTTTTGAATATCAGGGTGGCCCATGAGGTGCAACAGTTCGGTCGATTTGCCGCACCCGCGATGGCCCGAGAAGAAGAATTTGGGTGGACGATAAAAAGGTGCCACCAGTGCATCGATCAATTCTGCGATGGGGTTGCCAGGGCGGTTGATATAGAACGGGTTGGGGAGCCCGTCCCGGCTGGGTTTGAGCGGCAGGTCCAGTTCAAAGTTCAACCAGGCGCGGTCCAGATCATTGGCGATGGTGTAGTCGAAGTTGTTCATAGGTCGTTGTGTATTTCCATGTTTGCAGTATAAAAATCACTGGTTTTGGCCGAAACCGGAAAACGATGACGTTCCCTGACGGGAATAATGACCATGCGCGGGCGAAAATCCGGTCATTTGTGACCATCGTTTTATTTCATGCCGGCCTCAACATTCATGCTAGCTGGCAGGGGTCGTCAGTCCCTGGTTGATGGCATAGAGCGCTGCCTGGGTGCGATTCGCCAGATGCAGTTTGTTGAGAATGCTGCTCACATACTTGGCGATCGTCCGTTCATGCACCACCAGCACGCCTGCGATCTCCTGATTGCTCAACCCGCGGGCGATCAGGCGCAGGGTCTCGAGTTCGCGGCGGGTGAGGCTTTCATTCATCCCCGTGGACTCGGTGGGGTTATCGATCTCGTGAATGACCTTCATGGCGATCGAAGGCTGGATCGAAGCCTGCCCGCGCGCCACATCTCGAATGGCCTGTAGCAGTTGCGTGCGGGTCGTATCCTTGAGCATGTAGCCCAACGCGCCTGATTTGATGGCCTGATACACACGGTTGCTCTCAGCAAAACTGGTCAGCACCAAAATGCGCGCATCGGGCACCAATTCCTTTAATTGAGGAATGGTCGTCAGGCCATCCTGGCGGGGCATGACCATATCCAACAGGATCACATCCGGCCTGGTCTTGCGGGCCATTTCCACGGCCACCAAACCATCGACTGCTTCACCGACCACTTCCATGTCATCCTGTAGCGACAGGATCGCGACCACGCCCTCGCGGACGACGCTTTGATCTTCAACAACAAGAACTTTGGTTTTTTTCATAATGAGCCGCCGTGTATTCTTTATCGGGTTGCGATGTGCAAGGTGGCAAAGTGTTGCGCGTCCACCGTCAAAAATTGTTCTGTCTGTTTCTGCCAGACCGCCGGAGCCCAGACCTCTACGAAGTCACCCTGGCCCACCAGGACTACTTCCTGCTCGAGGCTGGCAAAACTCTGCAGGTGTTTGGAAAGGGTGATCCGTCCATCGGGTGCCAAATCCACTTTCTGGGCCGACCCCAATAACATTCTGAGCAAGAGCCGGGCCACTGGGTCCGCAAGGTTCAGCGCGGTGATGCGGTTGTAAATTTCTTCGAACGCCTGCAGTGTGAGCACCATGAGATTGCGGTCGAAACCGGGTGTGATGTATAAACCTGCGGCGAATGCCTCCCGGAATGCATCCGGTATAACGAGGTGATTGTTCTCCAAGATGTTGGTGTAAAGGCCGAGTAACACGTTCGAGTCTCCTGGATGAAATTTTGTATTGCATTTACAGTCGTCATTATAGGAACAGGTCGTTGTTTCCACACCCGAAATTCTTTGTCACTTTGCCGGATAGTTAATCACCAGCCCCCATGCCCGATTAGGTCATTAATGACCATATAAAAAATGTACGAAAAGATTCATGCACGGATGACATTCCGCCTCTTGACATCCCCAAACCTGATTCTGGTTTTCCCTACCTGCCAGCCGGCTGA
>CAZJMZ010000106.1:0-6935 GCA_964547115.1 uncultured Anaerolinea sp.
GCGCCGAGTTCGAGCAGACGCTTGAGGCGGTTGTTGCGGTTGATCACGCGGCGATAGAGATCGTTCAAGTCGGAGGTGGCAAAACGGCCGCCATCCAACTGCACCATCGGGCGCAGGTCCGGAGGAATGACCGGCAAAATTGTGAGGATCATCCACTCGGGACGGTTGCCTGAACGCTTGAAAGCTTCCACCACCTTGAGGCGGGTCGTGGCCTTCTTGCGCTTCTGCTTCGACTTGGTGGTCTTCACCTCGTGCCAGAGTTCCTCGGCCAGCTTGTCGAGGTCGAGTCGTTCGAGAATGTCGTAGAAGGCTTCAGCGCCCATGTCTGCGCGGAAGACCTGGCCCCAGCGTTGCTTCAACTCACGGTAGCGGATCTCACTGATAAAGGTGAAGGGGCGCAGCTCGAGCAGTTCATCGCGCTGGCGGGAGGACTGGTTCGAGGTCACAGCCGTCTGGTCCTCGAGCTGCGAGCGGAGCGCTTCCATCTTCATTTCCGCATCGGCCTTGACGCGGCCCAATTCCATCTTGAGGGCTTCGATCTCCTTGGCGCGCTGGTCTTTCAGTTCGTTCTCCACCGCTTCCAATTTCTTCTGGACGATCTTCTGCACCTGGGTGATGTGCTTGGCGGCAACCTTGTCACCGGCATCCAGGATCTTCTCGTTGGTCAACTCAAAGACCACGGTCTTCTTGGCAGCTTCGCCCATTTGACCCTGGAGCAATTTCTCGAGCTTCTGGCCTTCCTTGATGACCGGGTCGAGTTTCTCGGCGATGGTTTCATCGTAGTTCTGTTCAAGCGCGGCGATCTTCTGGTTGATGTCCGACAGGGTATGGTCGCGCTTGGTCTTTACTTCAGCGATCTTCGAGTTGACATCGGCAGCCTGCTCGCGCTCGTTGACCGTGATCTCGTCTTCGATGCGCTTGAGGGCCTTATTGCGGGCATCCTCATCGACATAGGTGACGATATATTGGGCAAAGTACAGCACACGGTCGAGGTTGCGGCGCGAGATATCGAGCAGCATACCCAGGTAGGAGGGAATGCGGCGCGTATACCAGATATGCGCGACGGGTGTGGCGAGGTTGATGTGCCCCATGCGTTCGCGGCGCACCGCGGAGCGGGTCACTTCCACACCACACTTATCACAGACGATGCCTTTGTAGCGGGGGTTCTTGTATTTACCGCAATAGCATTGCCAATCGCGCTGGGGTCCGAAAATGGCTTCACAGAACAAGCCATCCTTTTCGGGGCGCAGGCGGCGGTAGTTGATGGTTTCCGGCTTGAGCACCTCGCCATAGGACCAAGACAAAATGGTCTGGGGTGAAGCGAGGCTGATACGGAGTGCGGTCAGTCCCTTGGTTTCCACTGTTCCTCTCCTTTTGAGAAAAAATGATTCCTGCGAGCACATCCCTGAACTGCCTGGGCCGGGCGGGTTCCAGAGACAAACAAAAGCAAACGCTTTGAGAATTTTCTCCAAAGCGCTTGCGGTGTCAGTACTCGTTTATTTCATCCAACGGGTGCAATTATACGCAGAAAGAAGCTTGAGTCAAGAAAAACGCGTCAGAATCCCGTATGAGTTGCACTCCTACGGTCCAAATTATGATAAAAGCCCACGCGCAAAGGCTAAAAAGCCCTGAATATCCCTGAAATTCGTCACCATGCCCACAGAAATCCGTACCGCACCACTGGACTTGCCATCGATGCATTTGCGGAACTCATCGATCGACAGGCGGTCTTCATGCTCAGGCCGGGTAAAGCACACATCCAATTCCACGCGGGAGATCTGGAGTGCCACCTCCCCCGCCCCGGGATTGCAGAAACAACCCGTGCGCAGCGAGATATTAGACTCATTAGCCTGACTCTCAATGAAGCGATGGTCGAGGGCATGCCCATCTTTGTCATAAAAATTGACCGTGACCGCCCCGCCTCGTCCTTCGACGGTGGTTGGTCCATAGACCCGAACCAGCCCCGCCCCGTTGCTGTGTTTCAATTGTGTGAGGTTGCTCAACAGCCAGCCGGTCAACGCCTGCACGCGTTCATGGATGACATCGTAGCCGATGGATTCGATATGCTTCAACCCGATCTCAATGGCCGGGATATTGAGGTAATCGATCGTGCCATCTTCAAAGGCCGAGGCGCCCTCCGCCATGTAGTACTTGTCCCCTTGCACTGAAGCGACCGTGATGGTGCCGCCTGCAAACCAGGGACGATGCAACTTTGCCAGGGCTTCTTTGCGCGCGATCAATGCGCCCAACCCGGTGGGGTAACCAAACATCTTGTAAAAAGAGACCGGCACAAAATCAGGCTTGACCTTGCTCAGATCCAGCGGGCTGGTGGGGACAAAGGCGGCGGCATCGAGGAGCACATCCCAACCGTGCTGGTGCGCCTCTTCGATCCACTCAAGCGGATGCTGCACCGACGAGAAGTTCGATTGGGCAGGGAAAGCAAACAGATTATGACCAGACTTGGAGGGACGGGCCAACTCGCGGCTGAGTCCTGAGGCGTCGGCCCGCATATCCGGCAACGCGACCGGGATGTACGTCACCTCAGCGCCGCGAGCATGGGCAAACTCCCGGATCCCGTTGACCGAGTTGTGATTGTCGAACGTCAGCAGGTAGCGGCCCTTGACGAACGGATACGATTCGCCGATGAGCTTGAGCGCGCCGCTGGCGTTGGCCGTGAAGATGGCGAGGTACTCATCAGGGTCTGCATGGAAGAACTTGAGGATGTATTCGCGTGTATGCTCCACCAGCCGGGTGGCCGCCTGCGACGTTGGATTGGTGGAATGCGGGTTGCCGAACACATGCTCCGACAGCAACTTGTTATGCCGCCTTAGCTGCGAATCGGCATACAGGCCACCGCCGGTGTAATCGAGATAGATGTGCCCGGCCGCATCAAGACGTGCATATTCGGTGGCGCGCAGGTCATCGATTATGTGAGTGGTGGGATAGGCCGGATAGGCTTTGAGAAACGCAACGAAATCGGGATCGGGTTTGGTCATGGCAAACTCCTGCTTGTATTTAACCACAGAATCGCTGACGCGTCAGAGGGTCAGCACACAGGCCATCATCGGTATAATACCTGCATGTCTCGTATTTGCATCGTACCGCGTGTGGACGGCCCCGGCGGCGTGACTTCCTTTCGTCTTAAGTTCGAGGCCGGGCTCCGCGCCCGGGGTGTGGACGTGACTTACGACCCTTCCCAAACCTCAGACGCCATCCTCGTTCTCGCCGGGACGAAGGGCCTGCTTCCGTTATGGAAAGCGCACACCCGCGGACAGCGCATCGTGCAACGGCTCGACGGTGTGAACTGGGTGCATCGCGTGCGTTGGGCGGGGATGAAATATACGGCGCGTGCCATCTATGGCAACTGGAACCTTTCCTTTATACGCAACCGTCTCGCAGACCGGGTCATCTATCAAAGCCAGTTCATCCGCAGGTGGTGGGATTCGTGGTACGGCAACGCCCATGTTCCGGCCTCGGTCATTCTCAACGGGGTGGACTTGAATGCATATTCTCCATTGGGGAAGCATGAACGCCCCACAGACCGCTACCGTCTCCTCGTTGTGGAGGGCAGCCTCGCCGGGGCGCAGAACACCGGCCTGCACGCAGCCGTGGAATTGGCAGCCCTTTTGGCCCGCAAGCACAAGATCGAACTGATGGTGCTGGGGCGCGTGGATGCAACCACAAAAAATAAACTGGAAAAACAAAACGCCTTTCAACTGCGTTTTCTCAACGCAGTGCCGCGAGAGGAAATTCCTTTTCTGGAACGGTCCGCTCACCTGCTGTTCTCAGCGGAGGTAAATCCGCCGTGCCCCAATTCAGTGATCGAGGCTCTCGCCTGCGGGTTGCCCGTGGTCGGCTTTGATACCGGGTCACTGGCCGAGTTGGTGCAGGGCGAGGCAGGTCGGTTGGTGGCGTATGGCTCGAACCCGTGGAAATTGGAACGTCCAGCAGTTGCCCCATTAGCTGAAGTTGCAGAGGCAGTATTATTGAACAATGACACCCATCGTCAGTCTGCGCGCGCGTGGGCTGAGGCCCATTTGGGACTGGACGCGATGGTGGATGCCTACCTGAACGTGCTGCTGGAGCGATGATAGTCGCCAGTCAACGGTCAAAAGAAATATTCTTTGTACAGGAGATAAGAAATGACCAACGAAGAGATCATCTCATTCCTGAAGGTCCATTTGCAAGCCATTCAGGAAAACGACACCCACATCTACAACGAGACCACTTCCAACGACCTGACCCTATACGAATGGTGGATCACCCCGCATCGCATTGATGGGCTGCCCTTCCATGAATTCATGATGTCGTCCAATGCCGAGCGCGGGACGGTATTCGGTGCGGAGGTGAAGGGCAAAACCACCACACGTTTCGACCTCTCAAACCTGCACATCCAAAACTATGGCGAAACCGCCATTGCCAGCTACACCCTGCTCATCAGCACCGCCTCAGCCGATGGGGTGAAGGTGGCTTCACATAACGAAAGCCGTGTGATGGTGAAACTCAACGGCACATGGAAGGTCGTGCACGTCCACAAATCACCGGCGTGGCAGGCTCCGCACATCCCGGCATGATGCACTTCCACGGCAAACTCGCGTTACAACAGCGCGTCCTTCCCACGTATCGCGTCCCGTTCTTTGACATCCTCGCCTCTGCCTGTGACGGAGGATTGAGTCTGTTTACTGGTCTGCCACGCACGGAGGAGGGCATCGTCGTCGCAGACCGGTTGCAAGTGGCAAGCTATACACTGGGAAACAACATCCATCTGTTCAAAGGCGGCCTGTATGTATGTCATCAACCAGGCCTGACAGACTGGCTGCAAACGACCAACCCGGACGCACTCATCATGGAGGCCAATCCACGTTATCTCTCCTCGCCCTCGGCCGTGCGGTGGATGCATCGCCACAACAAGCCGGTCATTGGCTGGGGCCTGGGGGCCGGGTCAGGCGGATGGTTGTGGAAACGTTTTATCGGGCAGTTCGATGCCATGCTCGCTTACAGCCAGCGCGGCGCAGATGAATATGCCGCACTGGGTTTCCCGCGAGAACGCATCTTTGTGGCACACAATTCGGTCTCAGCGGCGCCAACCGAGGCTCCCGCACATCGCCCAGAGTCCATTAGCCGCCCGACGATCCTCTTCGTTGGAAGATTGCAAGCCCGGAAACGGGTCGATGCGTTGCTGCGGGCTTGCGCTGAAATACAGGACCTGCGCCTCATCATCGTGGGCGATGGACCAGAGCGCGCAACACTCGAGACCCTGGCGAGGGAGGTGTATCCGCGGGCGGAGTTTGTGGGATCAAAACATGGAGGGGAGTTAAAGGCTTATTTCGCCGAGGCAGATCTGTTCGTCCTGCCGGGAACCGGGGGGCTGGCCGTCCAGGAAGCGATGAGCCACGGGCTGCCAGTCATCGTGGCCAAAGGTGACGGCACACAGGACGACCTGGTGCGGGCCGGGAACGGCTGGCAGATCCCACCCGATGAATACACAGCGCTGGTATCTACAATAAAAGACGCGCTATCGGATATAGCGCGTCTGCGGAGGATGGGGGCTGAGTCGTACCGGATCGTGAAAGAAGAGATCAACATCGGCGCCATGGCCGGGGTGTTCGTGCGGGCGCTGCAGGCCGTGCGGTAGGACGGTTCAGGAAAACGACTTCAGCGCTTCATCAAGGTTGTTGTAGACCAGCAGGTTTTGCATGAAGCCGGTGATGTTCAGGATGTAATAGATCTGCTGGTTGGGGCAGACCAGTTTGAAATACGGGGACTTGTACGGCTCGCCGCCCGGGCGACGGATGAGTTCAAGGTCAGAGGGAGGAGTGAAGAGTTTGAAGACGTTCTGGATCACCCGCAACCCCGCGCTCGAAAGCACCTCGAGGTCTGAAAGGTCGAGCAACAAGTGACGGCACCCGTCTTCGTGCGCCTGCCGGGCATGGTCTTGCAGGTGGGATTCGGTGGCGCCATGCAGATGGCCCTTGAGGTGCAGGACCTTGACGGCAATATCGCCTTGAATATCTGAAGCAGTGATGGTCAGTTCGCTCATGGTAGGTCTCCTCGTAGATTGAATATACCGGGTTTACAAGCGGAGTACAAGTTCATAAGGGCCCATTACGGCACAACGGCTGTTTGCTTCTCCACGTTGACCCACAGTTGCGTGCCATCAGTGGAGAGATCGATCCAGCCGTTCTGGTCGGTGCGCAGAAGCGTGAAGCCCTTCAACGCCTCGAGCACTTCGCCATCGGGCATGCCGTTCTCATCAGCGGCTGCCACGCTCAACACCACCAGTTCGGGGTTCAGCGCCGCAATCCACTCCGGCGGGTTCGAGGCAGCGTACCCGGCGTCTGCCAGCAGCAGCAGGCTCACCGGTCCCACCGCCGCACCGTTGCGCAGTTCATCCAAGGCTTCAAAGCTCATACCCACCGGCAGCAACGCGCGGAAATTCTGATACTCGATCAAGAACACCGCCCCGCGCGGGCCGGAGGTCAGCACCGTGAGTGTGGCCTCATTGCCCAAGTCGAGCACATCGCCCACCTCGGCATTCTTCACCTGCACAGCGCGCGCGGTCAGGAACTCCTTCAACACCAGCGATGAAAACGAGGCCTGTGCATTCCCGCTCCACAGCACTGCGTCCGCCGGGTAGCGCTCCAACACCCGCGGCAGGGCGGCCACCTGCTCTTCCTCGGTCGAGCCCACGATCAGCCAATCCAGTTTACGGTTGAACACCGGCAGACGGCGGCCCAACTCATCAGCCAGCACGGTCACACTCTCACCGCCGTTCACCAATACCCGCTGGCCCGCGGGCGTCTGGATCAGCACCGCATTCGCCGAGCCCACATCCAAAAACGTGATGTGCAGCCGCCCATCTGGCAGGGAGGCCGCAGCGCGCCAGATCAGGAACAACCCCACGATCAGGATGACCAGCACGCTTCCGACTCCCA
>CAZJMZ010000106.1:7035-9951 GCA_964547115.1 uncultured Anaerolinea sp.
CGCCAGATCAGGAACAACCCCACGATCAGGATGACCAGCACGCTTCCGACTCCCACCGAGCCGGCCTTCTGCCCGAGCGACCGCATCTGCTCTTTGAAGCCCGACCAGCCAAACGTGACGGCGAAAAGCACGGCATAGAACAGCAGCGTGAACCACAGCGAGACCTCGCCAAGGAACAACGTCCCATGCGGCACTTTATCGAACAACTCCACCATGCGGATGGTGTATAACACGAACGGATACGTCACCCAGGCCGCCAGCTGACCGGCGAACAGCCACACATGGCTGAGCAAGACCGCCAGCCCGCCCAATACCATCACCGCCGGTTGGGCCGGCAGAATGAATGGGTTGGCAATGAAAGACACCAACGAGATGCGTTGAAAGTGATAGGCCATGATGGGAATTGTAGTCAATTGCGCGGCCAGCGTGAGGAGCACGAACTCAGAGAACAAACCGGCGGCCTTTTCGGCGGTGGAGGTTGGAAAGTAGCGCGTGATGATACGCCCGGCAAAGGCCGAGAATGGCGTGGCATACAGGATCAGCCCCAGCGTGGCAAAGAACGAAAGTTGAAAACCCACGTCCCATACATACAACGGATTCCAAATGCACATCAACGCCGCCACCGCCAGCAGGGTGTTAAGCGCCACCTGCCTGCGCCCCACCTGCCGTGCCAGCAACGCCAGGCTGCCCATCACTGCTGCGCGCACCACGGCCGCTTCGGCCCCAACCAAAAAGGTATAGAGCACAATACCCGTGATGGCCGCGTACGCCCCACGCCGATCGCCGAGGAACTTGCTAAAGAAGGCAAAGAAGATGCCCGCGATGATGCTGATATTGAAACCCGAAATCGCAATGATATGCGCCGTACCAGTGTTCTTAAAGGCCTGCTGCAGCCGGTCTGTAAGGCCGGTATCCACGCCGAGCAAAATGCCCGCCAGCAGGGACGATTCCGGGTCGGGGAACAGGCGATAGATATTTTCAAGCGAACGCTGCTTGAAGGCGTACAAAGCCGCAATGACCGGGTTGCCACGTTTCTCCGGCAGGACCGTCACCTCAGCATTGGTCATATACGAGTGGATACCCTGCGCCGCGAGATAATCGCGGTATGAGAAGTCTTCATTTTCCGGCGGGGTCTTCACCTTGCCGCGCAGGCGGATGACATCGCCGTAGGCATAGGTCACGTTACTGGGCACACGCGCAAGTAATAAACTGTCCTGAATGGGCAGTTCGGTATCGCCGGTATCCACAGCCGTGACGGTGAGGCGCAGGTTGGTGTAGGTGTCGCGGTAATCGGGCGGCGCGCTGACCGTGCCGGTGACGAGCAGGTCATAATCGCGGTCGTTATAGAAGGCGATGTGATAGGCATTGAATTCAGGGATGGTGAACTGGTATCGCAGCGCCCCCATCACCAGCACAGCCCCCAGAAATAACAGGAACGGAGAAAGCTGCAAGCGGCGCGCCGAGAGCGACAGCCCCAAAAAGATTCCCGCGATCAAGGCCCAGCCCCAGGCCGGGAGCGCCACCACACTCCCCAACACGATGCCGCCCAGAAAGGCCAGCGACACCCACATCAAAGGCGGCTGTTCGAGCAGGCGCTCCCGCAGGGAGGAGACAGGCTGGGGTTCAGTCTGCATGGTGGGTTTGATGATAGCACGGAATTGGAAGCAAGGCCGGGGCTAAACGTTTCAGAGTGGCACCGGGCTGCTCGCAGCAGAAGCAGGCCTCGGCTGGGTGAGAGGCGCAGCTCGTCATCTACAAGCACAATGCGCCGATCACCACCACCTTCTCACCCAACTCGGCCGGAACCACGTCCACACCCGGCAGGAACAATGGCATGGCACGCGCACCAACCGCAGCCCGCAAACCATCCCAAAATAACGGACCCATCAACGATACGCCGCCGCCAATGACAACCCGCTGTGGATGCAACAGCGCAATGACGTTGGCGATCGCACAGCCCAGGGCCTCGCACGTTTCTGCCAGGATGGTTTGCGCGACCGCATCGCCCTGCCCGGCGGCGGCATGGACCGTGCGCGCATCGATGTCTGCAACCGAACCGGCGAGACGGGTCAGTTGTGTGGTGGCACTTTCGGCCGCGCGCCGTGCCCGCTGACCGATGCCCCAACCCGAAGCGAACTGCTCCAATTCGATGGGCTTGCCGCTGCGCGGGTCGGTGACCCAGGTGTGACCCAGTTCCGCTGCTCCCAGGCCCTGGCCACCGTCCACCCGGCCATCTACGACCCAACCTCCGCCAATGCCACTGCCGATGGTCATATAAAAGACCCGACGATACCCACGCCCGGCGCCATGCAACGCCTCTGCGAGACCGGCGACACTCGCATCGTTCTCCATCACAACCGGCCTGCCCCATTGAGCTTCTGCCCACGCTTTGAGCGGGAACTCGTCCCATCCGTCGATCTGAAACGATTTTCTCGTTACGCCGCGCTGCGCATCCAACACCCCGCCAAAACCGATGCCCACTTGTTCGACCTGGGCCAGAGTCTGCCCGGCGGATGCCAGCGCCTCAGTGACCATGCCCGCCAGCGCACGCCGGATGCCCTCGGCGCCCTCGGCCTGCACCACCGTCCGGCGCACCAACGGCGTCAACAGACGTCCATCAGCGGTGCCGACCCCTACTTGCAATTTGGTTCCGCCGATCTCAAGGCCCAGTCTGAGCGGGTTATGCTTCTGCATATGCCTCCACAAACAAAAAACGGAGCTGCCATCTGGCAACTCCGTTCATTATACAAGTCTCGACGGTCAGAGCGCGATGTATTCGCGCAGGTTGTGCTCCACCGCATACGCGGCGGCCTCGGCACGGTTGTTCACGTTCAACTTCGAAAGAATGCTCGAGACGTAATTACGCACCGTACCCTCGCCCAGGAACAACTGCTTGGCGATCTCGCGGTTGGTTTT
>CAZJMZ010000107.1:0-9934 GCA_964547115.1 uncultured Anaerolinea sp.
GCTTCGATCATGCCCCAACGGGAAGCCCCAAGATACAAGATCTCCAGAATGAGGTCTTCATAGCGAATGCCCTCGGCGGCGGCTTGCAGGCACAGGTCGCTGTAGTTGGGGGTCAGGCCAGGCAGGGTGTTGATCTCCATCACACGCGGATTGCCTTCATCGTCCAGGCGAATGTCGGTGCGGGAGACATCGAGCGTGTTGAGCAGGAGATGGGCGCGCAAGGCCAGGTATTTGAGCTTCTTGTCGAGTTCGGGGTCGATCTCCGCCGGGCAGAAGTAGCCCGGTGCGCCTTCTTCACCCACATCTTTCGACTTGGATGCCTGGCTGTAAACCTGCGGTGTGACCGAGCGGGTCATATCCAGCTCGAGAACGGGGAAGCGGTGGAAGCCGTCCTTTTCGTACCACTCCGGGTGACGGGAATACAACTTGGCATCGGCGCGGCCGAGAATCCCCACAGTGAATTCGCGCCCGGGTAAAAAGGTTTCCACCAGGGCCGGTTGTTGGTAGGTGTTAACAATGTAAAGCGCCCGCTCGCGCAATTCTTTCTCGTTCTTGACGATGGCTTTGGTGTCCACGCCCATACCGGTCCCTTCGCGGGCGGGTTTCACGAACAGCGGGAATTTCAATTCCGGGCGCAGGGGCTCATCACCTGCGGCGAATTCTTGAAAAGGTGCCACAGGCAGGCGGCGGTCGCGCCAGATGCGTTTGGTCAAGGTTTTATCGAGTGAAATGCCATTCGCCAGCACCCGTGAACCGGTGTAGGGGATGCGCAACATCTCGAGCAGAGCGGGCACCTGGGCCTCGCGGGCGTCACCGCCCAGCCCTTCGGCGATGTTGAAACAAATATCCGGTTGCACCTCGCGTAGCGCGTAGGGCAGGTCGGCGTCCGCTTGAATAAAGACCGTTTCGTGGCCGTCAGTTTCAAGGGCGGCGCGAAGCGAGTCGATCGTCTCGATGTGGTCAAAGTCGGCAAATGCGTCCGGTGGGACGCCCTCCGGCTTGGGCTGCGACTCGTCCTTGATGTTGGCCAGAACAGCGACTTTCCAATACCGTTTCAAGCGACGACTGGGAGGTTTCTCCTCCCCACGAATGGGCGATTCAGGCATTTTTGGCTCCTTGGATGCAATTTTCGTGCGTTAGTATAGTACAACCTGTCTAAATGACAAGGTTTTTATCGAATAAATGCACGTATGATGAAAGTAACTGGACAAGTGTAATCCTTTCAGGTATCATTGCCCCGCTTGTACTTCGCGTCACGAAGTATTCAGACAGCGAAGTGAAAGCCATGACAACCGCACAACGCCCGGATATTTACCATATCCGGGTTGTTCTAGTCTAAAGAAACGCGTCAGGCTGGACCTTCAGCCTGAATCTTGAACTATTGGCTTGTGGAGGCAACTGAAAATGACGGATTTGATCCAGCAAATTGCGAGCGATTTGCAAAAACAGATCGACAGTTTCGAGCCCAAGGTCGGTATCAGTGATATCGGCGCAGTGCTCGAAGCGGGGGATGGCATTGCACGTGTGCAGGGGTTGGCGAATGTGCGTGCTCAAGAATTGGTGCAGTTCGAAAATGGTGTGATGGGTACGGCCTTCAACCTTGAGAAGGATAGTGTGGGCGTCATCATCATGGGTGCCTACGAAGAGATCGCAGAAGGCATGACCGTCCGCGCCACGGGGCGTATTGCCTCGGTGCCGGTGGGTGATGCTCTTATTGGCCGTGTGGTCAATGCGCTCGGCGAACCCATCGATGGCAAGGGTCCCATCGCCACGACCGGTTTCCGCCCGATCGAGCGCATCGCGCCTGGCGTGGTCTACCGCCAGGACGTGGATACCCCGGTGCAGACCGGTATCAAATCCATCGATGCAATGATCCCTGTGGGACGTGGTCAACGTGAGTTGATCATTGGCGACCGCCAGACCGGCAAGACCGCCATCGCCATCGATACCATCATCAACCAAAAAGGCAAGAACCTGGTTTGTATCTATGTGGCGATCGGTCAGAAGAAGGCCGCTGTTGCCCGCACCCTCGGCGTGCTCGAAAAAGCCGGCGCCATGGACCACACCATCATTGTGGTGGCCTCCGCTGACGAATCAGCCGCGCTTCAATATATTGCTCCGTATTCAGGCACCGCCATCGGCGAAGAGTTCATGGAAACCGGCCGCGATGCTTTGATCATTTATGACGATCTCTCGAAACATGCCTGGGCTTACCGCCAGGTCTCTTTGTTGCTGCGGCGCCCACCCGGACGTGAAGCTTATCCCGGCGATGTGTTCTACCTGCACTCCCGCCTGCTCGAACGCTCTGCCCGTCTCGCGAACAAGTACGTCATCGTCAAGAAGGACTACGCCAATGCCCTCGCCGCTGAAAAAGACGGCGTGAACGGCAAAGTGTATTCCGGCCCGGTCTCCAAAGACGAAGCTGAAGAGGCCCGCAAGCATATGGCTGATGCTGATGAGCACAAGATCGCCAAGGTGGCTGGCACGGGCGGTTCGCTTACCTCGCTCCCGATCATTGAGACCCTCCTGGGCGACATCTCTGCCTATGTGCCCACGAACGTGATCTCCATCACCGATGGTCAGATCTTCCTTGAAAGTAACCTGTTCAATGCCGGTATCCGCCCGGCCGTGAACGTGGGTGTGTCCGTGTCCCGCGTGGGTGGCGATGCCCAGACCAAGGCCATGAAACAGGTGGCCGGGCGTCTGCGCCTCGACATGGCGGCCTACCGTGAATTGGCGGCCTTTGCGTTGATGGCCTCCGATCTTGATAAAGCCACCCAGCAGCAGCTCGGACGCGGTCAGCGCATGCAGGAAATTCTCAAGCAGCCGCAATACCAGCCAATGTCGCTGGAACATCAGGTGATTGCGATCTTTGCCGGTACCAATGGCTTTGCCGATACTGTGCCGGTCTCTGCCATGGCCAAGTGGCAGGCGGACTTGTTGAACTATATGGATGCGACCTACCCCGAAGTGGTGCGTGACATCGCCGAGAAGAAGGTCATCTCGGATGCCACTCGCGCCAATCTGCTCAAGGCATTGGATGCCTTCCGCGCTTCGTGGCAGGCCTAACCCTCAAGGCTTTAGTGAGATATGGCTTCCTCTCGTGAAATGAAGCTCCGTATTCGGAGCGTCAAGAACATCTCGCAGGTCACGCGGGCGCTTGAAGCTGTAAGTGCGGCCAAGGTCCGCAAGGCAATTCAGGCGTTGACCGCGACGCGTTCGTACGCGTCCAAGGCCTGGCAGGTGTTGACCCATGTCACTGGGCAACCCGGGTACAGCAAGCTGCACCCGTTGTTGACCGAACGCCCGAACCCGCAGAAGGCGCTGGTGATCGTCATGACCGCCGACCGCGGCCTGGCAGGTGCGTATAACACCAATGTCATCCGCTTTGTGTTGGGACGCTTCGATAAATATTCCATCCCGGTCAAGTACATCACCGTGGGCCGTAAGGGTCGCGACTTGTTGATCCGTATGCGCAAGCCCATTCTGGCGGATTTCAGCAACCTGCCCTCGACGCCCAAGTTCGGTGCGGTTTCGGCCATCGGCCGTCTGGTGGTGGATGAATTTGAAAAGGGCGAAGCAGATGAGGTCTACCTCGTTTACACTGACTTCGTCAGCATGTCGCGCCAGGTGGCCACGGTGAAGAAGTTGTTGCCGCTGGCGCTCGATGACAAAGGTGGTATGGTCGAAAACTTTGGCCACAACCAGACCGGTGTGGCCGCCGCCTATGAGTATGAACCGGGCCAGCATGAGATCCTGGACGAGATGGTTCCACGCTTCACTGCTCTGCAGGTCTATCAGGCTGTGCTTGAATCGCAGGCGAGCGAACATGCCGCGCGTATGATCGCGATGCGCAATGCCACCGACAATGCCAAGGAACTGGTCGGTGCGCTCCAGTTGGCGTACAACAAGGTCCGTCAACAGGCTATTACGAACGATATTCTGGATATTGTGGGCGGCGCGAACGCGCTCGCCGAGAATTAATTGGAGGAATAGATCATGGCAAATATAAATGGCCGTGTTGTGCAAATTCTGGGCGGGGTGGTGGATGTCGAATTTCCGGAGAATCAAGTTCCGGATTTGTTCGAAGCGATCGAAGTCGAGCGCCCCAACCAGCCCAAACTGATTCTGGAAGTGCAGAAACACATTGGCGATAACTGGGTCCGCACTGTGGCAATGGACTCAACTGATGGTCTGCAACGCGGTATGGCAGCGACTGCCACCGGCGCCCCGATCCTGGTCCCGGTGGGTCAGGCCACTTTGGGCCGCATCTTCAACGTGCTCGGCAACCCAGTGGATGAAAAAGGCCCCGTGGATGCCGCAACCCGTTATCCCATTCACCGCGCTGCGCCGCCTTTCGCTGAACAGTCCACCCGTGTGGATGTGTTCGAGACCGGTATCAAGGTCGTGGACCTCATCGCCCCGTTCACCAAGGGCGGCAAAACCGGCATCTTCGGTGGTGCCGGAACCGGCAAGACCGTGATCATCATGGAGCTCATCCGTTCCGTGGCGACCGAACACGAAGGCAACTCAGTGTTCGCTGGCGTGGGTGAACGCACCCGTGAAGGTACACAGCTCTATCGCGAAATGCTCGAATCGGGCGTGATGAAAGACACCGTGATGGTCTATGGTCAGATGAACGAACCTTCAGGCGTGCGTCTGCGCGTGGCGCTCTCCGCGCTTTCGATGGCGGAATACTTCCGCGATCAGGGCCGCGATGTGCTGCTATTCATCGATAATATCTTCCGCTTCTCGATGTCTGGTTCTGAAGTATCCGCGCTGCTCGGGCGTATGCCTTCGGCCGTGGGTTACCAGCCGACGCTGGCGACAGAGATGGGCGAGTTACAGGAACGCATTACCTCCACCCGCACCGGTTCCATCACCTCCATGCAGGCAGTATACGTGCCCGCCGATGATTACTCCGACCCGGCCCCGGTGGCGACCTTTACCCACCTCGATGCGACCATCGCCCTCGAACGCTCCATCGTGGAGAAGGGCATTTACCCCGCCGTGGACCCGCTCGCCTCGACCTCCCGAATTCTTGATCCCAACATTGTGGGCGACGAGCACTACCGGACCGCCCGCGAAGTCCAGCGCATTCTTCAGCGCTACAAGGACCTGCAGGACATCATCGCCATCCTTGGCATCGATGAACTTTCCGAAGACGACAAGCTTATCGTGGCGCGTGCCCGCAAGATCGAACGCTTCTTCTCCCAGCCGTTCTATGTGGCCGAACGCTTCACCGGTATCCCCGGCCGCTATGTCCAACTCAAGGACACGGTGCGCGGCTTCCGTGAAATTCTCGATGGCAATTGTGATGACCTGCCCGAGCAGGCCTTTATGATGGCCGGTACGATCGAAGATGTACGTGAAAAGGCCAAGAAGCTTGCGGTGGATGCGTAACATAAAGTTGGCTGGTGTGAGTTGCGCTCGCGCTGGCCTGGATGAGTAAAACCATGACCATTCGTTGTGAAATCGTATCGCAGGACCGCACCGTCTTTCAGGATGACGTCGATATTGTCGTCCTGCCGGGCGCGGCGGGCGAGATGGGTATCCTGCCGCATCACGCCCCGGTGTTGACCACGCTCAAGTATGGCGTGATCAAAGTCCGCCGCCAGGGACAGGAGCAGTTGTTCGCCGTGGCAGGTGGTGTGGCGGAAGTCCAGCCGGATATTGTGACCGTGTTGGCCGATGCCGCTGAAAATGTCGAAGACATTGATATCACCCGTGCCAAGGCTGCCAAGAAACGCGCTGAAGAAGCGTTGAAGGGCCTGTCTGCCGACACTGACCGCGATGCCTACCTGCGCATGGAAGCTGCCTTGCGCCGCTCCAACCTGCGTTTGGATGTTGTCCGTCGTTATCGCTCCTCCGGTGCAAAACTGACCGACCTGGACGAAACCCTGTAAGCCTCATTCCGTTTTTAAGAGTAGCGATATACCGTGGCTGTATTTTCAAAAGATCTGGGCATAGACCTCGGCACGATGTTCACCCGGCTGGCGGATGGCACACAGGTGCTGTTAAGCGAGCCGACCATCGTTGCCATTGAGGTCTATGACCAGAAGATGGTGGCTGCCGGGCAGGAAGCCCGCGATATGTACGGGCGTGTGCCCGAAAGTATCGAAGTGGCGCGCCCGCTTAAGAACGGGGTCATCGCTGATTACGAGATCACTGAAACTCTGCTCCAATACCTGTTGCAGCGCGTGAGCGGCTCGATGCGCATCTTCCGCCCGCGGGTGATGATCTCCGTGCCGTATGGCGTAACCAGTGTGGAGCGGCGTGCGGTCTATGAGGCCGTATTGGAGGCGGGCAGCCGCGAGGCGTCCCTCATCCAGCAGCCCTTGGCGGCAGCGCTCGGTGTGGACTTGCCAATTAATTCGCCTTCTGGCAACATGGTCATCACGTTGGGCGGCGGGTGTACGGAAGCCGCGGTGATGGCGATGTATGGCATCGTCTCGGCTGAGACGCTGCGGGCCGGTGGCATGGATCTTGACGATGCCATTGTCAATTATGTGCGGCGCAAGTATGGGGTGGTGATCGGGCAGGTGACGGCGGAACAGCTCAAAGTGAAGATCGGAGCGGCCGTCCCGCAGGATACCGAGAACAGCATGGAAGTGCAGGGGCAGGATCAGGTCACAGGTCTGCCGCGCCCGGTCACATTGACCACTGGCGAGATCGTGGAAGCCTTGCAGGAACCGCTCAAGTTGGTGGTGGAGACCGGCCGCCGGGTGCTCGAAAAGACCCCGCCCGAACTGGTAGCTGATATCATCGACCGCGGGGTGGCTTTGTGTGGAGGCGGCGCGCTTTTGCGCGGCATCGATAAGCTGTTGACCAAGTCGCTCGGCATCCCGGCCTATCTGGTGGATAACCCGATGACCTGTGTGGTGGAAGGCGCCGTTAAAGCCCTGCCGATGTACAACATCCTGAAGCGGAACCTGCCGCAGGTGTAAGCCAGACTTTGCGAAGCGAACAGCCAGCCTTTCAATAGGCTGGCTGTTTTTGTTTCAAACGAACAATATCAGTTGCGCCCTTTGGCTTTCCCAGGACGAACGGATGACGTGCATTGCGGGAAAGCCTAGTCTAGTTCTCCGCGTAGTAGGGCAACGAGATGCCCGAAGATCTTTGCGCCATCAGCACGCAGGCCGTTGTGTTCGTATTCACTGGTGACCCATGTCTTGATGCCGCGGATGTTGCGGGCAGTCTCTTCAGAAAACTCTCGTTCGACGTACATATCGTTGTAATAGATGGCAGCGGCACACGGGACGGTATTGGCTTGCAAGGTCTGAATGTCATAGAGCCCTGGCCAGTTCTCAAATTCTGCCAGTTGTTGAGCCGCTTCGCGCATGGGGCGCAGGCAGGCGTAATCTTCGAACATCCAGGGGTAGATCATTTCGCCTGTGAATAGGATGGGTTGCTGTGAAGTTTCGAACTCGGGGTATTCGGTGCGCACGCGTTCAGCTGACCAGTTCGAGGCAAAACCCTGGCAGTAGATGGACTCATGCAGGATGGCGTAAATGGGATTCTGGTCGAAGGGTTGGGCGTTTTCGAGTTCGCGTAAAAAGGCATGGCTCAATGCATTGGTTCCGTGAACGAATGCGGTTTCCAGCAGATAATGCAGTTCTTCGAAACTGTTGGTCATGCCAAAGTTCATGCCGAGTTGTTGAAAACGGCGCGCGCTGAGTGTGCCGCCGGAGGGCAGGGTGACCGGGTGGGCGTGCAAGTGGGCCGCAAGGTTTTGTGTGAGTTCGCGATCTTCGGGGTAGCGGGTGTAGTATTGGACGTTCTTTTCGCGGACGCGGCGATACGTGGCGCGGTAGACATCGTCAGGATGCCGGTATAGGGAGGGCAACCCGCCGGTGATGTAAACTTCGCGCAGACCCTGCGGTGCGGCGCTCAGATAGTGGACGGCGCAAAAGCCGCCATAGCTTTGCCCCAGCAGACTCCAGCGGGTGTTTTCGCCGGCCAGTTGTTTGCGGATGAGTTCTGCATCCTGAACGATGGCATCGGCGCGGAAGTGCTTTAAGTAATTGGCTGCTTCAGCCGGAGCAGTAAAGCGGGCCAGGGTTTGGTGGGTGACAGGGGTGCTCAAGCCGGTGCCACGCTGGTCAAGCAGAAGCACGCGATATTCTTGAAGGGCGCGGTTTAACCAGCCATTGCCATCAGTGGGGCGGGGCGAACCAAAGCCAGGGCCTCCTTGCAGAAAAACCAGCCACGGCAGGCTGTCATTTTCTCGCGAGGTGCTGATGATTTCGCGCCCAAAGACCTGGATGGTTTCACCGGTGGGTTGTGTGTGGTCAAGTGGGACTGTAAAGGAATGGGTGCGGGCTGTAACGCCTTGAAAGCGGGTTGTTGTCATTGCTCTCCAGGGAAATATGCGAACCCGCCGCCTGATGCAGGCGGCGGTGTGTTTCTACAGATAGTACGTCATTCTCTGCAAGTGGGTAACCGGGTCAATATATTGGACATGTACGTCGTCCGGGACGGCAAGGCTGATGGGAGCGTAATTGAGGATGGCCTTGACGCCCGCCTTCACCAACTGGTCGGCGGTCTCCTGGGCCACCGTAGCCGGGACGGTGAGCACGGCGATCTTGATGCGGTTCTGTTTGATCTTTTCGACCATGCTCTCGGTGCTGAATACTTCGAACCCGCCCACGGTTTCGCCGATCTTGCGTGGGTCGTTATCGAAGACCATCACCACGCGGAACCCCCGATTGCTGAAGCCGTTATACCGTGCCAGCGCATGACCGATATCGCCCATGCCTACCACAGCCATGTCCCATGCCCGGTCCACTTGCAGGATGGCGCGCAGACGCTCAATGAGGAACGCGATGGAATAGCCCGTGCCCTGTTTGCCGAACTCGCCGAACTGCGAAATATCCTTGCGGATCTGTGCGGCGGAGATGCCGATGATCTCGCCCAACTCCTGCGAAGAGGTGGTTTGTACGCCCTTATCTGCCAGCCGTTGCAGTGCGCGCAAATAGACGGGAAGCCTGCCAATGATAATGTCTGGGATTTTTTCCGCGTTCATGCAGTCAGCCTCATTAATCGTGAATTAATACATTAACTCTACCATAAAAGGATATTTTGTACAAACTTACACAAATAATCCATCAGAGTCATGCTTTTGCACGGGAATTTATCTGGACGAAACTGTCAGCGTGTATAGGTTGTACGAGAAGGACCCGTCTGAACGCGCCCACACTCGCACCTGATATATTGCCCCGGCTTGAACGGTCACAAGTTGAGCCGTGTTGCACTGCGCAGAGGCGAGTAGTTGGCCATTCAAGAGCAGGTCGGCTTGAGCCTGGGCAGGAGATTGACAGGTTAAGTCCAGGCGGATCATGGTGGTATCAGGGGTGAATTGCACCCAATCCTCTGTATCGCCAGTAGGCGCAGAGACATCGCCTGAGAATTGCAGGCTGCGTGTGCCTGTTGGGCTGAAGGTCACGGTGGCGGCGGGGGCTTGGGCAGAGTCGTTGTCATTCGAAGCCGGGACAACCGTCGGCGAAGGGGGAAGCGGCGTATCCACTGGCGTGCCCGTGCCGAGCACTTGGCCCGCATCTCCGATAATAGGCAGCCCATCCACACCGTCCGTTTTGACGAAAGCAGCATTCACCCAGCCTTTGCCCTCAGGCCCGGCAGGGAAAGAGATTTGCAGCCAGGCACCGTTCGGGTCCTTACCGGTAAGCGTAACCACATCCTGCGGGTTGAGCGTGCCCAGCGAATTGAACGAAGTGCCCGGACCGCTGCGGATGTTCAACTGTTGCTGGATAACAGCCACCGGCCCATTTTGTGGATTCGTCCCCCCGCCTCCGATCACTGGGACCTCAGGCCTGCCCGCCGTTGAGATATATTGAGCCGTCACCCAAGCCTTGCCTGCCTCACCTTGTCCCGCCGCGGGGTAGAGGATCTGCCACCAATTGCCGCCGGGGTCAGT
>CAZJMZ010000108.1:0-5279 GCA_964547115.1 uncultured Anaerolinea sp.
ATGGCCTTCAGTAGTGTCTTTGTGGTGAGCAACAGTCTGCGCTTGCGCGGCTATCAGGCCGATGTGCCACCTCAAACCCCTGCGCAGCGGATGTTGAGAACTGCGCCAGTGGTTGCCCTGATCGCGGGCGCACTGGTTCTGTTCGGGTATCTTGCGTTTGGTAAGGCGCAAACCGCCCCGGCTGTGGTCGGCGGCGAGAATATGTCCATGGCAACCATGGACCCGGCTGAAATGGCGCCTGCAACGTATTCTGTGGAATGGAGCACTGCCGGTCCGATCGTGGCGGGAGTGCCGATCCCAGTAGGCATCAAGATCGTGGATCAGAACGGTCAACGATTGAATGCCTTTGAGATCAATCAGTTTGGTAAATACATGTACTTTGTGCATGTCACTGTAGTGGCGCGTGATTTCTCTTCGATCTATGCCGAGCCGGTGATCGTGACACCCCGGGAGCTGGCCGCCTATCAGGGTAATACAGTAGATAATGGCATGACCATGGTTATGCCGGGCGTCACGCCACAGCCAACAAGTGCTGTGGCTGTAAAGCCTGTGGATGTGGTGATCGAACCGTTGATCATGTTCCCCAAGGAAGGGGAGTATGTGATGTTCGTTGATTTTCAACCGCTTGGCAGTGCGCCTCTGCAACTTGCCATCCCGGTGCAGGTGGGTGCGGCCTCTCTGCCTGTAACGGCACTGGAGACGACAGCCTCTGAGTCGGCTACCGAGGGCGTACAAGTCACACTTGAGCCCACGGGTGAAATTGTCGCAGGTGAAGCCGTGGCGCTCCAGTTCAAAATGTTTGATGGGAGCGGCAACCCGCTTCCGGAGGATGTTGGCATGCTATCCGGCAACCGTTTACGATTGCACGCTGTGGATGAAGCTCAGGGTACTTACCTGCAAGCTTCGCTAGTCGATGCTACTGCACTGCAATTCATTGTCATTTTCCCACAGCCCGGCCGATATAAACTCTGGCTTGAATACCGGTATGCAAACGAATTGCGCCAGGCCAGTTTTGTTGTGGAAGCCAAATAAGGTCTTGATTGAGGTGTTATGTCGCGACAACGCAAATCCACGTTTGACCCGGTGGTGTTCATTGCCGTTGGCGTTGGGCTGGTTACTTTCTCAGTGATCTTGTTAGCCCTGCAAAATCAAGGTTCGCAGAATCTAGCCATTGGCACCGGCTCCGGTTTTTGGGGGCGTCTCTCTGTGGCGTTTCTCACGGGCCTCACCACGGGCGGGCTCAGTTGCCTCGCGGTGCAGGGCGGACTGCTGGCCAGTTCTCTTTCGCGTCAGATCGAACAGGATATGCTCGCGAAGCCCCACGGTAAAAAGCATGCCGCTCCGGCCCGCACCAATACAGCCCTGCCGATCCTGCTGTTCCTTGTCGCGAAGTTGGTGGCGTACACCTTGCTGGGTGTGCTGTTAGGTTGGCTCGGCGCGTTCCTCACGCTCAGCCCCATGACCCGCGCCATATTGATGATGCTGATCGGCTTGTTCATGATCGGTAATGCACTGCGTATGTTCAATGTGCATCCCATCTTCCGCTATTTCAACGTTGAGCCGCCGAAATTCATCACGCGCTATATCCGTCGCACTGCCAAGGGCACCGAAACCTTTACGCCCATCTTTCTTGGCTTGCTCACAGTCTTTATTCCATGTGGGGTCACACAGGCGATGATGGCCGCCGCGCTCGCCACGGGCAGTCCGCTGACAGGTGGGGCCATGATGTTGGCTTTTACGCTTGGCACCAGCCCGGTCTTCTTCATCGTTGCCTATCTCACCACCGAACTTGGCGCACGCACCGAAAAATTCTTCATGCGCTTTGTGGCCGTGACTGTTCTGATTCTGGGACTGGTGACCTTTGATGGTGGACTCAACCTGATTGGGTCTCCGCTCTCGCTTCAGAATCTCAGCCGGGGCCTGTTCCCGTCTGAAAGCAGCGTCCCCTCACAGGCCGCCTCTGAATCCGCGGTTGGGAATCAACCTGCCGACGACTCGACCATCGTGCTTAACGTGGAAAATGATGGTTACTTTCCGCAAACCCTGAAAGCAAGCGCCAACACCCCGGTAAAACTGAATCTCGTCACAGATAAAACCTACTCCTGCGCAAGAGATTTTGTCATCCCGGCGCTTAACTACAACAAGCTTCTGCCCGAATCTGGCACTGTCACTGTGGACATCCCCGCACAACCAGCGGGCACAAAAATGTTCTTTACCTGTTCGATGGGCATGTACACCGGTGTGATCGTGTTTAAATGAACGCGGAGTTTCCCCAATGCTCAAAAAAACTTTTTCCATCCCTGATATGACCTGCTCCAACTGTGCGATGAAACTCGAAAGCCTGGAAGATGTGCTGGAGGGGGTGAAGCAGATCGATGCCAGTTACCACAAACTGCAAATGACCGTGGAATTCGACGAGACGAAACTGAGCGAAGCCGAGATCATTGCTGCAGTGAAGAAAAAAGGTTATACCGCCGTGCCCGCTTTAGGGTGAGTCTGAAGCGGCTACCACAGTGTTCCTGGTCGCTTTGGCCACGTAGAGCGCGTCATCGGCTCTTTTGAGGAGTTGGTCGATCGTCTCACTGCCGTTCGAAGTAGCCACCCCAATGCTGATTGTCACGGGAGAATGCAGTGAATCATAATTCGCTTTTTCGAACTGCGTTCGCAGCCGCTCCGCAAGGGCGTTGGCATCCGAGAGCGCCGCACCGGATAACACCACCATAAACTCTTCACCGCCCCAACGCCCAGCCAGGTCCTGTTTGCGGATGCTGGCCTGGAACATCCCGGCTGATTTGATCAACACATGGTCGCCAATGGCGTGACCGTGCCGGTCGTTAACCTGTTTGAAGTTATCGATATCGATGATCAGCACAGAGAATTGGCTACGGTTGCGTTGAGCGCGCGCCAATTCCTTTTCAAGAAATGCCTGGGTGGCGCGGCGATTGGGGGCGCGGGTCAGGGTGTCGATGGTGGCCAGTTCGCGCAGGTCGTTTTGCAGACGCTGGCTGGCCATCAGCATAAAGCCGACCGTCCAGAAGAAACTCACGATGAATAACAAAAGATAAGTCAGGATTTGAAAGGGAGTGGGGCCAAAAATACTGGAGGGCGGGTTGATGATCGTAGCGGGGATGCGCAATAGCAGAAATATTCCATACACTAAAAAAGGAATCAGGGTCAGCCACAGGCTGATGCGAAAAGAGACATGGTTGCGCACCTGCCAGAGTTGCCAGACGATCAATATACAATTTGCGCCTGAGAGCAACGAAAGCCAGATGATACGCGCCGAGAGGTCGTTCTTGATAAACGTGAGAAAGAGCAGGAGGAAAAGGGCGGCGAAGTTGGAAACGACAAGCCAGAGTTTATTGTATGCCTGCCCTGTGAACTGGCTGACCGCCATATAAAACAGACTCGTGGATAACATCACGAAGACGTTGGCAACCACAATGGATAAAACATCTGGTGTCACATCACGCAGGATGGTCAATATGAATCCGAGCGTCAGGCACAGGTTGCCCAGCAGGGCAGTGGTCATGCCCCGGTATTCGCGAATGAGCAATGCCTGGGCTCCCAGCAGATTGGCCTGGATGAAAAAAGCCAACGCTACCAGCAATATGATGGTGCGGACATCAAATGAGGCGATAAAGTCCATGGTGGGATGATGGAATATGTCGTAAAAACATGACGGATTGGCAGTGAACCTGGCGTCAATTGTAACTGGTATACTAGGATTCATGCCCCGTTTCTTTTCCATATCGGAAGCCAATATGACCCTTCAAACCATCCAACCCTGGATGAATGAACTGCAGGCAATCCGTGGTGAGATCATGGCGCGCCAGCCTGAGATCTGGGCCGTGATGCAGAGATCGGCAGGCAATGGAGGCAACCCCACCTTGAGTCGCATGGTCAAAAGTTTTGACCGCTTCGATGAATTGATCCACAAGATCCAGGACTTGGGTGTGCTGATCAAGGATATTAACATTGGCCTGCTCGATTTCCCGGCTCTGCGTAATGACCGGGAAGTGTACCTATGCTGGAAGCATGGCGAAGGGGAGATCGCCTTCTGGCACGAGATCGCAGACGGGTTTGCCGGTCGCCAGCCGCTGACCTCGTTCTAGCGCATTGCGCTTACTTCAGGAGTTTTATGAAAAAAGGTGTTTTATTTGGTATCGGCGCGTATACGTTGTGGGGCTTTTTCCCCATCTATTGGAAGTGGCTGCACGCCGTCTCGCCACTCGAGTTGATCGGGCATCGGGTAGCCTGGTCGTTCCTGATGTTACTGGGCTTCATTCTCATCACCGGCCAGTGGGTCGATTTTCGCGCCGCTTTTCAGCCGCGTATCCTGCGCTTGTATCTGCTGGCCTCAGTATTGATCGGTGCCAATTGGCTGGTGTATGTGTGGGCGGTCAACGCCGGGCATATCGTCGAAACCAGTTTGGGCTATTTCATCAACCCCTTGTTGAGTGTGCTTTTCGGCCTGTTATTCCTGCGCGAGAAATTACGTCCCTTGCAATGGGTGCCGATCGGGCTGGCATTTCTCGGCGTGCTTTATCTCACCGTTGAGTTTGGGCGCCTGCCGTGGATCGCGCTGACTCTGGCGTTCACCTTCGGCTTTTACGGGTTGGTCAAGAAACTAGCCCCGCTTTCCTCGCTCATGGGCCTGACACTTGAAACCGGTTTGCTTTTCATACCGGCGGTGGTTTATGTGGGCTATCTCGAAGGGACTGGCTCCGCCTCTTTCCTCCACACAGGCCTGCTCCCCGACCTGCTCATGATCGGCGCCGGATTGGTGACCACCATCCCCTTGCTGATGTTCGCCTCCGCCGCCCGTGAGATCCCCCTGACCATGATCGGCATCTTGCAATACCTGGCTCCCACCATTCAGTTCTTGATCGGCGTCTTCCTCTACAAAGAACCGTTCGATCGGGCGCGCTTGATGGGCTTTAGCGTGGTCTGGCTGGCACTGGTCTTCTTTTGGGTGGAAAACTATCTTGCGAGTAAACGGCCTCTGGAGGTTGTGCCAGAATTGGGTGAGGGGTGAGGCGCGCACAATCTCTACATCAAGTTAGGGCGTCCTTCTCCACATGATATACTGACTTGCGGAGCAGCAGGATGGATTTTGAACGAGTACTTCAAACCTTCAGACCTTTGTTTGGCGCGGCGCGCAATGCCACCATCGTGCGTCTGCTCACGCCATTGTTGGCGCTTGCGATCCTAACCAACCTGGGATACGGTTCCTTTTATCTACTTACCGGGGGGAACTTGTTCGTGCCGCCAGGCAG
>CAZJMZ010000108.1:5379-9864 GCA_964547115.1 uncultured Anaerolinea sp.
TGCTCGCCTGGCAGGATGTGCGCCTGCCGCGTGGCGCGATGACCAATGACCCCATTGCCACCGCCCTTGAATTGACCATCGTCTTTGGGCTGGCCATCGCGTTTGTGCTGGCGCTTGTGGATGCCCTACGACGTTCGGTGAACGCCGCTGCCATTGAAGAGGAGCGTTTCCGCAAGGTGTTTCACGTCAGCCCGGTGGCGATCATCATCACCAATCTCACGGAGGGTCGTATCATCGATGCGAACCCTGCCTATTGGCAGTTATCGGGCCATGACCCGCACACCTCCGTTGGCCGGACCACCTTCGAGCTCCGCAAAGACCTCACGCCTGAGGTGCGTGGGCGTTTCATCAGCGACTTGTTGAAATATCGCTCCCTGCAAATCTCATCGTATGATTTCGTCACTGAGACCGGTGAACACAAAGAGACGGTCGCGCTGTACGAGTTGATCGAAATGAGTGGCCAGCCTGCCATCCTGTCCATGTTCTACGACACCACCGAACAGAACCGCGCCCGTGAGGCGCTCAGGCAAAGTGAGACCCGTCTGCGCGCCCTGGTGGAAGCCGTGCCAGACATGGTTTTTGAGATCAATCGCACCGGAACGATCATCCATTTCAGCCCATCCTCTCTCAACGAACTGAGCCTCTCGCCTGAGGCGCTTGTAGGACGCACCATGGCCGAGGTGTTGCCGGAAACTGCTGCCCAAGCTGCGTTTGCCGTGGAGCGCGCCCTCGATACCGGACAGGTACATGCCTTTGAATTTCCCTTCACTGTCAAAGGCGAAGCGCGCACCTACGAGGCCCGCATCTCCCCGGCCGGGACCGACCTGGCGCTGGCCATGGTGCGTGATGTGACCCTTAATAAATGGTCTGAATCAGAACGCGAAAAGCTCATCAACGAACTCGAACAAAAGAACGCCGAACTTGAACGCTTTACCTATACCGCCTCGCACGATCTCAAATCGCCGCTCATCACCATCCGCGGCTTTCTGGGGTTCGTGCGCGAAGATGCCATGAACGGCAACATTAGCCGCCTTGACCGCGATATTGAGCGCATCAACGACGCCACCGAAAAAATGCAACGCCTGCTCAGCGACCTGCTCGAACTCTCCCGGGTGGGGCGTGTCAAGAACGAGCCTGAGTCCATTGATTTAGCACAGCTGGTGGCCGAAGTATCTGAACTTCTGCACGGGCGCCTCAGTGCAGGAAACGTGCAGATCGAAATCGCACAAGACCTCCCGCCCATCTACGGCGACCGCCGCCGCATCTTTGAAGTCTTCCAAAACCTGATCGACAACGCTGCCAAATTCATGGGTGACCAACCCGCGCCGCGTATCATGATCGGCGTCGAAGGTGAGTTCAATCATCTGCCCATCTTTCATGTCCGTGATAACGGCATCGGTGTGGATGCCCAATTCAAGGACCGCATCTTCGGTCTCTTCAACAAACTCAACCCGCACAGCGAAGGCACTGGCATCGGTCTCGCGCTTGTCAAACGCATCGTGGAACTGCATGGCGGACGCATCTGGGTGGATGCCTCGCCCGGCGGCGGTGCGACCTTCCACTTTGCGCTTCCCACCCAGCCGGGGCCTGCGAGGTGACCGAATGACCATTCTTTCCCGCATCTTTGCCCTGCCAAAATTCGATGACCCCGAAAAGACCCGCCATGCCCAATTGCTGCATGTGGTCTCGCTGGTTCTGTTGTTCACCTTTCTGAGTCTCATCGCCGTCAACATGTGGCTGGAAACCCGGTTTGGGCAGATGGTCAATTACGTGTTGGCAGCCCTGGCCGTATTGCAGGTGGTCACGCAGGTACTCATCCGCCGCGGCGCGGTACGGGTGGCTGGTTTCATCTTGCTGCTGCTTTCCTGGGCCAGCATCACCTGGATCCCCAGCATGTTCGATGGCGTGCGCAGTGTGGTGTTGTTTGCTTATTTCACCATTATTCTCAGCGCAGGGTATATTTTTGGCTGGCGCATGGTCATGCTGTTCACGTTTCTCAGCATCTACGGGGTGTGGGTGCTCGCGCTTAACGAAACATTGGGGCGCAGTCAGCCAATTATGGATACCCCCATCAGCATTGCCGTCAACCTGACAGCCCTGTTCATCTTTGCGGCCATACAGATCTACTTCATCATCAGTGTCTTGAAACGGTCCCTGCAGGAGAAAGATCGCGAACTCAGGCAGCGCCTGCACATTGAGCTCATGATGCGTAACGAACAGGAACGACTCGCGCTGGCGCTCGATGCCTCCAAAATGGGGACATGGGAATGGAACATCGAAACAGGAACCGTTTCATGGTCCGATAAGATCGAGCACATGTTTGGGATGCAACCCGGCGAATTCGACCAGACCTACGAGTCCTATCTTGCGTTAATTCATCCTGACGATCTGGCACAGGTCCAGGGCGCGATCCAGCGGGCGCTGCAGGATGTTGACTACCACTACATCATCGAGCATCGTCTCGTGCAGCCGGGAGGAGCGGTGCATTGGCTTGAAGGCCGTGGCACCGTGTATCGCAACCTGCAAGGGCAGCCGGTCCGCATGGCAGGGACCGTGGTGGATATCACCGAGCGCAAACTGGATGAAGCCGAACGCGAACGTTTGATCCAGGAGCTGGCCGGCAAGAATGCCGAGTTGGAACAGTTCACCTACACCGTCTCGCATGACCTCAAAGCGCCGATTGTCACGATCAAGGGCTTTCTCGGCTATCTGGAGCAGGATGCCCTGAGTGGGAATCATGACCGCCTCAAACGTGACCTGGGGCGCATCAGTGGCGCAGTGGATAAGATGCACAGCCTGTTAAATGAGCTGCTCGAGCTCTCACGCATTGGGCGCATGATGAATGCGCCCGAGCCTGTGCCTTTTGGCTCATTGGTCACCGAAGCCCTGGAACTCCTGCAGGGGCAAATGAACGAGTTCGCGCCGAAACTGGTTGTGGCGCCCGACCTGCCAATGGTATTTGGCGACCGTCGGCGGTTGTTGGAGGTGTTGCAGAATCTGCTCGATAACGCCGTGAAGTTTTCTCCCAATCGGCCTGGGGCGTTGATTGAAGTTGGGCAGCATGGGTACGAAAATGAAATGCCGGTTCTGTATGTGCGTGATTATGGCATCGGGATCGCGCCGGAACATCATGACCGCATCTTTGGCTTGTTCAATAAACTGGACCCGCTCGTGGATGGCACCGGCGTGGGCCTGACGTTGGTGAAACGCATTGTCGAATTCCACGGCGGACGTATTTGGGTGGAAAGCGCTTCCGGGCGCGGTGCCACTTTCTATTTCACGCTTCCTGCCCAGCCGCTACCTGGTGCCTGACCCATGATATGGCTTCTGCTTAAATCCCTTGACCGACTGTTGATCGAGCCGCATCATCCCTACGATGCCGCCACCAGTCGCAAAGCGCGGCTATTGTCCATCTTTGTGCTGGCGATGATTCTGATCTTTATCAACGTGGATGTGCTGTATCTTGCCACGGTGCCCGGGTATGTGGTGCCCTGGTATGGATATATCTTCCTCTTCGCGACCTATCTGCTGAATCGTTTTGGCTATTACGTGGTTGCGGCGAACCTGGTCATGTGTATGTTCCCACTGGTGGTGTTTGGCTCGTTGCTCGGTGGGGAGTCTGGGCAATCCAGCAACCTGGGGTATCTGTTACCGGGGTTGATCCTCACGAGTATCCTGCTTCCATCTGCCAGTGTGGTCGTGATTGCCTTGATCGATATTATGGGCATCCTGCTGTTGCCGGTGCTTGACCCAGGGATGGCCCTGTCAGTCCAGATGATCGTGAGCCCGGCGTCTGTGCTGATCATTGGCACCGTCTTGATCGTTATTTCGATGCGGCACCGCGACCAGATAGAGCGTGACCGGCAGGTGTTGTTGCGCCAAAGTGAGGAAAGTTATCGCATGCTGTTCGAGACGGCGCCGGGAGGGGTATTGATCATCAATCCGCAGAATCGGATCTTAATGGCCAACAGTCTTATGTACACGATGACCGGTTACCAGCCTGAGGAGGTGCTTGGCCGAAATCCGAACGATTTTGTCGATGAGCAGGATCAACTCCGGAGGCCGCTCAGCCCCTTTGATGCGATCCAGGTGGCGGGTGTTCAGAGGCGGGAGCGGGTGATCGTCTGCAAGGATGGGCGGCGTTTGCATGTCATCATCAATAGCACGTTGATGCCTGATGGTAATTTGCAGTATATTTTGCAGGATGTGACCGAGCAAAAAAAGATGGAGAATGCGCTCAAGGCTTCGGAGGAGAAGTTTGCCCGTTCCTTCCAATCCAGCCCCGATGCACTGACCATTTCGGCGTTGGATGATGGACGTTTGATCGAAGTCAATGATGTGTTTTGCCAGATGAGCGGCTATGCGCGCGAAGAAGCGTTGGGCAGGTCAGCGGAACAGTTGCAAATTTGGGTGGACCTGCATGATCGCCAGCAGATCGTGCAGCAGCTGCAAGAGACCGGCTCGGTGCGCGATTTTGAGACGTTG
>CAZJMZ010000109.1:0-9796 GCA_964547115.1 uncultured Anaerolinea sp.
CGCTTCGTCCTGGATCCAGCGCGGTTCATCCTTGGTCGGCAGCACAATGCCCACCGCCAGCTTGGCTTGAGCCGGGGCTTCCTCTGTCGCGGCAGGTTGTTCGGCGTTCCCGCCGCCACAGGCAGCCAGCAACATGCTGGCCAGCAGCAACAAAGAAAACAGATTGAACAGGGTCTTGCGTGTTTTCATACTCATTCTCCTTTTGATTGGGTTGGCTTGACGGGAGTCACGCACTCCCGTTTCACAGTGATTATATACCCACGATTCAAAACCGGGTTAATCACTTGTAAACAAGGATTTAACGAGCCACTTCCTCGACTTCTTCGTACCAACGGACCCGGGTGCCGACCTTATCGCGCATCTGCCAGGCAATGGACTTGGGCATGGTCTCAAACGTATGCAGGATATCGGCAATGCGCTGCCTGATCGTCCCCCGTTCTGCCTCCGTCAAATGGACCGAGTCGTCACCGACAACTTCCTCAACCCGCTTGAGGTTGATGGAGGTTGTTTTATATAAACCCCAATCTGCACCGCATAGTTGCGCGATACGCTTGAGGTTGAGAACATGCCCATCGTCGGAGGCGGCAGGTTCGGCGTAGAGCAGAAGCGAAGCAATATCCAATGCGTCTTTGCGGTTCAGTTGTGCGATCTGGGCCTTGGTCAGCAACAACTCGGCCAGAGGAATCGTCACCGGGTGCAGATGCAGGCGCCCTTCCAGAGGAATCTTGTGGCACATCGCAAAGGTGTCCACAAAGATATCGATCTTCATTTCTGATTCGTTGTGGTAATAGATCTGGCGCTCGCTGCCGTTGAGCAGGTTAAACTGCTTATGTGGCGAATATCCCACCTGCGGCATGAACATCTCGAATTCACGGCGCTGTTTACCGGCCACCACGAAATCCAGGTCACCATATTCCCGCTGAAATACAGGGTGCTCCACCGGGCGGTGCACTTTCACCGCCAGCCCACCCAGCACCCTCATCAAAATGGACTTCTCGTTAGCCGCGGCAACAAGCCGATTCATCTCGTATTGGATATCAGGTAAAATGGTCATGCGTTGGCTGATTGTACCGCTTGTCGGACAATTCAGTAACCTTTTTCAACTTAAAAACCCGGGCCGCCCGGGAAGGAAAACATCATGGCAAAAGCCGTACGCGCCCTCATGCACCAGGGATTGATCATCTGCCCGCCGAACACCTCGCTCGGGCAGGTCGCTGCCTTACTTACCCGGCACCACGTCCACGCGCTGCTGGTGGCCGACGCCGATAACACGCCGATGGGCATCATCTCAGATTTTGACCTGCTTGCCGGGGAATGGCTCTCGGTGGATGAGGAAAGCCTGAACACGATGCGCCACCTCACCGCCCGCGACTTGATGACCTCCCCCATCGAAACCGTGGACGCCGCTACTCCCGCCGACGAGACCGCCCGCATGATGGTGGAAAAACATATTCACCGTTTGTTGGTGACCGAGAGCGATACGCCTGTGGGTATCATTTCCATTTCTGATTTCGTGGCAGGCATTGCCGCACAGGAGCCCGTCAAACGTGAGACCGTGGGCGATGTGATGTCTGATACGTTCCTGGTGTGCCGCGACCAAACCCCGGTGCTTTCCGCGGCCCGCACCATGACCCAGGCAGGCTGGCGCTCCATCATCGTGGTGGACGCCAAAGGCAAACTGCAAGGCATCGTGACCGGGCATGACCTGGTACACCTTGCCGGCGACACTGTCGATGAAAGCCTGACGGTCAGCCAGTTCATGAACCGCAAACTGATCACCATCGATATCAATGCCAGCCTGCAACAAGCCGCTGATCTGATGATCCAAAACCATCGCCACCGTCTCATCGTGATGGATCAAAACGACCCGGAGGGCTTTCCGCTGGGCGTGATCTCTTCGTTCGATATTGTGGCCGAGATGGCCCGCCCCGAATCGATCTGGCAGAGATAGTTGTTCGAACAGTAATATAAAAATAGACAGCCGCCTTTTGAGCGGCTGTCTATTTTTTATTCGGTACTATTCCACTGGAATTTCAGCGGTGACCTTGTCCAGGTCGATCCCTTCACTCTTGCGCTTGGACCTGAAACCGTAGTAGATAGCTGCAGCGATGGCGTAACACGACCCAAGGAAGATAATGGAGTTGGTGTTGGCCAGACTGATGCCATACAACCCGGGAGGAACACCCGCGGAATTCAACCACGGGTCAAAGAACCATTCCACCAAAAGGAAGCCCAGGAACAAAGCAAAGATCACTCCGGCGATCGTAATGACCGGAATGCCAGCCACCTTCATTTGCGCAATCGGTGAAGCTTCGAACAGTTCCTTCTTTTTGTACGGCAGAATGATCGCGGCGATCGCGGTGCCGAAATACATGATGGCAATACCTTGCGTGGCCGCCAATGTGATGGACTTAAACCCGGCGATATCATAGGCATACAAAGCCGAGACCAGGACAGCAGGAACCACCATATACAACATCGCCTTGACCGGCGTGCCGTTGGCGTTCAATTCTGCTGCGCTTTCAGGGAGCAGGCGATCGAAGGCCGCAGCGAAGATCACCCGGGTCGAGGAGAGGAACAACGTGCCAGCCCAACCAAACCACCAGGTGCTCATCAGCAATAAGACCACGATCTGAACCAGACGATTATCGGTCAGGAAGACCGCCAACATGGCCGGGTTGGGCCACACAGGCAGGGGCGGCACTTCGGTCACATAGCCCCAGGCATAATTCCACCAGGCAGCGTTGGCCTGCACGTAAAAGTCCCAGCCGATGGTGCGATTCACACCGAGGAAGAAAAGAATGGCCAAAGCGGTGGTGACACCCAAAGCCCAGGCCATACCCGAGAAATTGCGCTTGTAATCCGTGGCGCCGCGCACTTCACCGTACAACGTCGCACCCCAGTTGGGCCACAAGTTGAAGAAGACCAGGTACGGGAGTGTGAGCAGGATCAGGTAGAACGAGCCGCCTGTCATGGGGGTGGAAGCGAATGCTGCAATTCCAGCATCCACGGTCGGTTGATACAGATTACCCTGTGTGCCAAAATAGGCGGCAGAGTTGGCATCCAGGCCGGCCTTGAAGGCATCTGGTGAGCCCGTGAACAACAAGACGATCACGATCAACAAACCCAGCATGCCTGCATAAAATGAATACTTTTGAATGCGAGCGTAGGTCTTCATACCAAGGAAAATGACCAGTGCCACAAAACCGAGCGTGAGCAGGGAACAAACAAACAGCGGCGTCCCGGCCCCGGCGATCCACACGGCGGCGGATTGCATTCCGAAAGCGCCCAACAACGGGGTCAACACGATCTGGCGCAGCATATCTCCATAAATAGGCGTCCACAGCCAGAGCGTGAACCACCAACCCGTGATCGCAAGGATGAAGCCCACCCCGCCACCAAAGACGCGCGTCTGCCAGACGTAATCGCCACCAGAGCGGGGCATCACCGCGATCAATGAAGCATAGACAATGATTTCAAAGACGATGAAAACCGCACTGACGATCAGTGCCGGGATCATGCCGCCGCCGAAATAATACATCTGGCTGAACGAATAGAACCCCAGCGTCACCAGGTTGATAGAAAAGAACGCGTAGATAAACGCGTCGAAGACCGACCACGAACGCACCATGCCGGTCGCCTTGCGAACGAACAAGTTACTCATAGCTCTGCTCCTCTTCTTTGGACTAAATTCACCGTCCCGCACACAGGCGGGCGGTCCTCACCATGGTTAACACAAAAACTTCACAAGAGTTGTTCTGAAAAATAAAAGAGCCACCGCCGCCAGCGATGGCCCCATCGGTTACCCGGAGGTCAGCACGAAATTTTCAACCTTGCCCTTGCCCAGCACGACCAGCGCGCCCAGCAGGGTTCCCTGTTCATACATGGAGCCGGGGTTGATGGACAGGGTCTTGCCAATACGGGTCGTCCCCCGCCCCTCATGAATATGCCCATGCAAGCTGAGCAGGGGCTGGTGTTTTTCGATCACCTCCCGCAACGCCTTCGACCCCACCGGGATGATGGACTGCCCCGCCAGCACCGGCCGCAGGTCTTTATCCAACTCTGCGGCATCGTCCAAACCGGATTTGTACGGCGGTACGTGGATGTTGTAGATGGCATTCTTTGGGTCTTTGACATTGGCGATCATCGCCTCATACCTCACTTTGAGCTGCTCCTCGTCCTCTTCCCGGTGCGTATTCCAGGGCGTTCGGTTGCTCCACCCGGAGGCGATCATTTCATGGACACCATCCAAATTGGTCACCTGGCCCTCAGCCAGGACAACCCGCTTCGCCGAACGCACGATCTCATCCACTTCATCCATATCATCATTCCCCGGGCAGCAATAGACCTTCATATCCGTGCCTTCGAGCTTTTTGTCCGCCAGATCCATCCATTGCTGGACGACTTTGAGCACTTCCTGTAAAAAGATCTTGTTAACCTTTTCCGGGTCTTTATCCAATTCAGAAAGCTCATCGGGATTGGTCAGGTAGGGATAATATCCGCGACTCCGCACCTTTTTCCGCATATCGGTCAGTTCGTCTGCCGTGGTGATGAGAAAATCCTGTTCCAGTAAATTGACCTTGTAGTTCTCGCCGCCCTGATGCACGAACGGTACCACTGCCTTGCCGGTCATATCCCCGCCGAGGATCAAGAGGTCGGCTTCGTAGAATTTGCCCGCGTTTAGGAACTTGCTCCAGCAGATATCTGAACCGTGAATATCGGTGGCAAAGAACAGCTTGGTCATGGCAAAACCTCTTCAGTGCAAGGATAGGGTGTTGCGGATTATAACCCCCGACCTTGCATTCGGCTTCTCAGTTTGGCCTGTGCCTGGGCGATTCTGTTGTACAATCCCCGCCCGGAGGTTCCCTTGAAGCAGCTTTTATTGATCAATATCTCGGGCATGGACCGCCCCGGCATTACCGCGTCTGTCACGCATATCCTGGCTGAGCATGATGTGAACGTGCTCGACATCGGCCAATCGGTCATCCATGACCTGCTCTCGCTGGGCATGCTGGTTGGCATACCCGCCAGCGGCGACCCTGAGGCGGTGCGCGCCGCCGTGCAGGCCAAATTGGATGAATTAGGCATGACCGTCCGCTTTGTGGAGATTAGCCATGCAAGTTATGAAAACTGGGTCGGGCAGCAGGGCAAGGCAAGGCATATTGTCACGTTGCTATCCCGACGCATCAGTGCCTATGCCATCAGCCGCCTCTCACGCATTGTGGCTGACCACGGCCTGAACATCGACAAGATCACCCGGCTCTCGGGGCGCATTTCCGCGGAGTCGGTGCGGAATCAACAGCAGGCCTGCGTGGAATTTTCGCTGCGCGGCTCGGTGGCCGACCTGCCCGCCCTGCGCCGCGAGTTCATGCAATTGGCCGATGAGCTCGACGATGTGGACATCGGGTATCAGGAAAATACCATCTACCGCCGCAACCGGCGCCTGGTGGCCTTCGACATGGATTCGACCTTGATCCAAACCGAAGTCATCGACGAACTCGCGCGGCGCGCCGGGGTTGGCCGGGAGGTTTCGGCCATCACAGAACGCGCCATGCGGGGCGAACTTGAATTCAAAGAGAGTCTGCTGCAGCGGGTGGTTTTGCTCAAGGGGTTGCCCGAATCAGCCCTGGCTGAGGTGGCGGCGACGCTTCCCATCACCGAAGGGCTGGAGCGGTTAATGTCCACACTGAAACGCCTGGGCTATAAGACCGCCATCCTATCCGGCGGATTTACGTACTTTGGGCGCGCACTGCAACGACGCTTCGGATTCGATTATGTCTTCTCGAACGAGTTGGAGATTGAGAATGGTATGCTGACCGGGCAGCTGGCCGCCGAGATCGTGGACGGGCAAAAGAAAGCTGAACTGCTGGCACAGATCGCAGCCCACGAGGGCTTCTCGCTCGAGCAGACGATTGCCGTGGGCGACGGCGCCAATGACCTGCCGATGCTGAGCATCGCGGGGTTGGGCATTGCCTTTCGCGCCAAGCCGATCGTAAAAGAATCAGCCAAGCAATCGTTGACCACACAGGGGCTGGATGGCATTCTGTACTTCATGGGGTTTTCAGACCGGGAGACAAAGTCGGCTTGACCGACATGGGTTCATGGAAAAACAACGACTCCGGCCATTGATCTGTGGCCGGAGTCGTTTGTCGTTGACTTGCTTGTGTACTTATGCCCACACGGCAAAATCCAGCGGGGCCAGCGTCAGGTCCGGCGGGGCACAAGGCTCGCCGGCCAGTTGTTGTTTGGCACGCAGGCCGTATTGATCCACCACGCGGCTGGAGATGGGTTGGCTGTGTTCGGAAAAATTCGCGAGGATGACGACCTGCTTGTGCTGATGATGACGCACAAAACCGAGCACATGCGGGCTGCCCGTATCGACGATCTCCAACTCGCCACCTGAGAAAGCGTCTCGTTGTTTGCGCAACGCGATCAACTTTTGCAGGCCTTGATAGACACGGCCTTCCACGGTGGCAATATCATTGCGCCGGGCATAGCGCTCCCAATCGGCACGCGGGCGATGCACCCAGCGGCTATCGCGTTCGTGGGCGGGATCGTCACGGTAGCCGTAATCATTGAGCATGCCGATCTCATCGCCGAGATAAAGGAGCGGGATGCCACCGGCCATGAGGATCACACCATGAATCAACAGAATACGGCGGATGGCCAGTTCCACTTCGTGCGGTCCCTCTTCGCGCAGGGCTTTTTCCAGCCCGGCCAGCGAAGCACAGGTGCCACTGATGCGGCAATCGCCCGTAGCCGGATTTTCTTGAAAGGGCAACCCACGCGCAAAGCTGCCTGCAAAGCGCCCGCGATAGAAATCATTCAGGAAGCGGCGATGATCGTTGCCGTTGATGCCCAGGCTGGCCGCATCTTCATCTGAGAAGGTCCAGCCGATATCATCATGCACACGCACATAATTGACCCAGGCGGTTTGAGGATGGATCTGGAAGCGTGTGGTCAACGCCTGTGCCAGCAGATTCACTTCACGAGTAGCCAGGGAGTTCCAAAGCAGCGCCATCAAGAGTGGATTGTAGGAGAGCTGGCACTCGGCCGGGTCAATGTATTTGACCACGTCATCGGGGTGCACAATAGCTTCTGATTTGAACAACAAGGCAGGGGAGGCGATGCGGGCCACTGCGTTGAAGGCACGAATCAGCTGATGGGCTTCGGGGAGGTTCTCACAGTTGGTGCCCATCTGTTTCCAGATGAAGGCCACGGCATCGAGCCGGATCACTTCCACGCCCTGGTTGGCGAGGAACAACATCTCCTCTGCCATGCGATTGAAGACGGCCGGGTTGGCATAGTTCAGATCCCATTGGTAGGAGTGGAAGGTCGTCCACACCCAGCCCCCCTCTTTGAACAGGTCCGGGAAGTAGGTAAAGGCACCAGAGTGTTCATCGGGAAAGATCTCGCGGAGATTCTGCTCATAGCGGTTGGGCAGCTCACCGGTTGGAAAGATGCGGTAGAAGTCCAGATGGTCCTCGTCACCGGCTTTGGCATGTTCGGCCCATTCGTGTTCGTCGGAGGTGTGATTGAAGACTAGGTCCACCACGAGGCTGATACCCGCCTGCCGCAACTCGCGGGCCAGCGCGGCCAGTTGCTGCATGGTACCCAACGGCGGGTGGACTTCGCGATAGCTACTGACGGCATAGCCGCCATCGTTCTCCCCCGCCGACACCTTGAACAAAGGCATGAGATGCAGATACGTAAGGCCAAGTTCTTTGAAATAGGGGATTTTGGATCTTACACCTTCGAGATCGCCCGCAAACAGATCAACGTAACAGACTCCGCCCAGCATTTGGTTCGATTGGAACCAAAGCGGGTGCGCCTCCCGCGCCTGATCCAACTGGCGCAGGTCACTGGCGCGTGCGAACCAAGAACGCGCCAGCCCATCCAGCAAATCTTCCAAATGGAAGAAGAAATCGTAGCGGTCATGGTAAAGGCCATAATACAATTCGAACAACGCCGGGAAGCGCGCATGCAATCTGCGCGTAAACTCCTGCCAGCCCTGCGGGTCATCAGTGACTTGCGCAGAAAGGGAACGCTCCAACCGCGGCAGCAGGCGGCGCAAGGCGCGTTGGGCTTCGTGTTCAATGTTCAGTGTGGTTTGCATGCTTATTGCCCTGTGAGGTGGAATTGTGCCGGTTTCAGCCGGTAAATTTTGATGGAATTCAAGACGACCGCACCGCCCACCGCAAAGACCTCCAGGCCGCCATGCCCCTCCAACGGAAAGATCAATTCTGAAAAAGTGAGCAGGCCATCGTTGACAAACACTTCCAGTGCAGAGCGGTCGAACAGAATCTGCAGGCGCACCAGGTTATTCTCTGGCGTCAGCGGAGCGGAGTGCAGGCGGGCAAAGTTCGGGTTGAATTGCGTGACACCCGAAAAGGCCCGCCCCACCCGGACCTTTTGCTCGGCGACAGAATAGGCAATGGTGGTCCGGCAACCATCCCCCACCCCCAGCCGCAAACCGAACTGATCGGTCTCTTTGATGATGCGAAATTCTGCAATGATCTCAAGACAGTCGCCATGTAGATCTGCCAACAAGTTGGTTTGCGGATGAACGATCTTATCGCCCCAATAAAAGACTTCGCCACGCAGGCTGGCGAGTTCAGACACGGGCTGTTGAATCAACCGCGGACCGCGCGGCGTATCTTTAAGCGACAACTGACGCGGAACACTCATCAGCCCGCGCCAGCCAAGGGTGGGGATCTCGCGGGCATATTGCCAGTTGTTCATCCATGCAACGGAAAGGCGGCGACCATTCGGTTCGTCGTTCCAGGATTGGGGGGCGTAGAAATCTGCGCCGTAGTCCATCCAAAGAGTCGTCTCTTTGGGGTTCTCTGATGTAAATGTTTTGCCGTCGAAGTTGCCGATGAAGTATTGCGTGCCCGAGCCGCCAGCGTAGGCACCGCTGCCGACTCCAACGGTCAGCACCCAGCGTGAGTCTGAGCCGTTGACTGGGAGTTGGAAAAGGTCGGGGGTTTCCCAAACGCCATCGGTGGAGCCGTATCCACCGCCGAAGGATCCGCTGAGTTCCCAATGTTTGAGGTCAGGTGAAATGTAGAAGAGCACTCGGTCACCTGCGGCAAGTACCATCACCCAATGGTCTGCGTGCCAGAAAACTTTCGGGTCGCGGAAGTCGGTCAGGTTGCCGGGGTGCGGCACGACCGGGTTGCCTGCGTATTTCGTCCATGTGCGTCCGCGGTCTGTGCTGTAGGCAATGTTCTGATCTTCGACGCGGTTTTTATCGTCATAAGTATGGTTGTTGTAGGTGAAGATGGCAACCATCGCCTCTTTGCCGAAACCGGCGGTATCTTTCCAATCGATCACGGCGCTGCCAGAGAAGATCAACCCGCGTTCATCGGGATACAAAGCGATCGGCAAGTGTTCCCAATGGATGAGGTCTTTGCTGACCGCATGCCCCCAGTGCATCGGTCCCCAGACCGTGCTGTGCGGATGATATTGATAGAAGAGATGATACTCGCCAGCGTAATACACCAACCCGTTGGGGTCGTTCATCCACATGGAGGGTGGGGTGAAATGAAAGGCGGGGCGGTACAGGTCGTTCATCGTTACAGTTTGATCCAAAGATAAGAATAGGGCTGCAAGGTGACTTGCGCATTCAAGGTAAACGGACGGTCTTCAAACAGATCGTGTCCGCTCTTTTGATATTCCACAGGGATGTGCGCCTGTTGAACATGGTCGCTCAAGTTGTTGAGCACAAGAATCGCTTCCTCTGCATTTTTGCGCACATATGCCAATACGGCTGAGTTGCCAGTTTCAACCCACT
>CAZJMZ010000110.1:0-4284 GCA_964547115.1 uncultured Anaerolinea sp.
GCATTTTTCCATCACACCGCGGCGACGGACAGTCACATCGGGGTTGAACTGGTTGGCCAGCAGGGTCATTTCAGGGCGCTGGCGTGGGTCTTGATAATCACGCCAGTTGAAGGAGCGCACCTGGTACGGGCAGTTGTTCGCGCAGTAGCGGGTACCCACACAACGGTTATACACCTGCAGGTTGATCTTCTCGGCCTGACTGTGAACCGTGGCAAACGCCGGGCAGACCGGTTCGCACGGTGCGTGCCCGCATTGCTGGCACAGCATCGGTTGGTATTCGGTCATCTTCACTTCGGGATACTCACCCTCCCAGAAGCGCTCCGTGCGGATCCAGTGCATCGAGCGACCATAGCCCGAGTCCACTTCGCCCACAAAGGGGACGTTGTTCTCCATGGCACACGCCGCCACACAAGCCTGGCAGCCGGTGCAAATATCCATATCGATGACCATGCCCCACTTGCCGGTCTCTTCCTCAGCCATTTTATATTCGGGAATTTTCAATTCAGTCGCCATGACTAATGCTCCATTCCTTCGCCGTACACACCAATACTACTTTCGAGGCGCGGCAGGGGTTGTGTCTTATTCAATTTTTCGACCGTCACTTTCATGCCTGCAAAGGCCAGGTCGCCAGCGCCATTGAAATGCGGACTCAGCAGATCGGCAGGATTCACTCCGCGCCCCGCCGCAAACTGACCATAGGCCGTATGCCCCTGCCCGAACGGAATTGCGATCACGCCCGGGTGGATGGCTGGATACACATAAACCGGCACCACCAACTCCCCAGCCTCACTGCGGATCGAGACCAGGTCTTCGGTGTGCACATCCAATTCATGAGCGGTCTCAGGGTTCAACTCGACCCATGAACTCCACATCACTGTAGTGGTGGGGTCGGCCAATTCCTGCAACCAGGGCTTGTTGGCACCCGCTTCTGCCAATGTGGGGGATACGAACGGCAGGAGGATAAATTCGCCTTCGCCTGCAAACTCGGCGTCTTCCGCTTTCAAACTGCGGTTCAAAACGCCAGCTGCAGAGGGCGCAGCAGCCGGAGCATCCGTCCACCAGCCGCCGTGCTGCTGGAAATACGCGGTGAAGGAATTGATCTCAGGCGCGGCAAAGGAACCCGCCTGGCCGATCAGCCCCGCCAATTTGCCCTGCATGAACTCAAGTTCATCCTTGTAAGGCATGGCAGCCGCCAGGGTGCCACCGGCAGCCTGTGCAGCGGCGATCAAAACATCGGCCGTGGCACGTGTGTTGTGGAAGGGTACGACAGCCGGTTGCGCACCCGAAAGCACGGACTGGGCCGTGCCAGTGACCACGCGCTGGTAGCCCCAAGATTCCAAACCATGATGATCGGGGAAAATATAATCAGACGCAAGAGCGGTCTCATCTGGGAAGGTGGCAAAAGAAATCACTTGGGCCACTTCCTTGAGCGCATCGGCAAACCCGAGTGACTTGGGCAATTCGAAGACCGGGTTGACCCCATGAATGAACAGGGCCTTGATCGAGCCACTCTTCATCTTGCTGATGAGGTCGGTCATCTCCTGCGGTGAGGCGGGGCGATGATAGGCATCCTGGCCGGGGGCCAGCGGGGAAAGTGAAACGCCGCCAGTCTTGCCAAAGTTATCAAAGAGCGCATTCAGGCTCAACACTGCTTCCGCATTGAAGAGGCCATTGGTCTGCCCAAGGGCAATACCACCAGGGATGGCGATCGGCGCTGCCGATTCGGCGATGAGGTTGGCGACCATTTCGAGTTTTTCGAAGGACACGCCCGCTTTGTTGATCACTTCGTTGAAGTCCACGCCGGTAAAGGCACGACCCGCTGACACGCCCCTGGCCTCAGCCACGAGACGGCCAATGGCTAACGCAACCAGACCTTCGGTCCCGGGAACGACCGGGATCCAGTGGTCGGCGCGACCGGCCGTTTGTGACATCCGCGCTTCAAAGTGAACGAGCACACCTCGGCGACGCGGGTTGCCGCGACGCATTTTGGAAAAGCCACGGGTGTAAGCGACCGGCGACAGCCAGGTCTCAAGGAAGTTCGCACCAAAGGAAAGCACCAAGTCCGCATTGGCGATATCAAAGAAGGGCATGGCTGATTGACCAAAAAGGTTCTCAGCAGCCTTGCTCAAGGTAGCCCGCGATTCAAACATGCTCAATGCACCAAAGCGCACCGGCGCAGGCGCACCAAGGGTGGCTGCCAAATCAGCAACCAAGTCAAAAAGATGGTCAGGAGCCAGGCCCATCAGGAAAGCAACTTCGGAGGGTTTGTTCGCAGTCAGGGCATCGGCCACGATCTTGACAGCCGCATCCCACTCAACAGCATCTTTGGAGAGGTCTTTGCCCCGCCCCTGCTTGACCGGGTTCTCGACTCGGTCCGGGTTATACAAACCCTGCAAGGTGGCCTGACCACGGGCGCAGGTCTTCCCCATGTTAACCGGGTTGGCAGGATTGCCCTCGACCTTGATGGCGCGGCCCTGCATCGTGCGGATCACAAGCCCGCAGCCCGCCGCACATTCACGGCAGGTGGTGGCGTAATAAGTGCTCAAACCATTGTAGGTATATTCCGGCATGACCTTGTAGGGTTCACGCGTGCGGAACTGCAGATCGGGCCCGCAGCCGGTCAGCACAGCAGTGGTCGCTGCGCCAGCCGTTGCCAGTTTGAGGAAATCACGCCGGGTAAGTTTTTCGCTCATATCGTATATTCCTTTTCGCCCGGGTTAATAATGACACGTCCCGCAGTCGGTCAACTTGGTACGTTTCTCTTCCAACAGTTTGGAAACGTTCTTGTCGCTGTTCGGGTTGTTGACCAGGTTGTCTTCAGTACGGTTCTTGTGACAGGTAAGGCACCAGCCCATATTCATCACCTGCGGGTTCTCGGCAATGACCACTTTCGTCATATCGCCGTGACAGGTCTCGCAGTTGACCCCCGCTGCAATATGTGGGCGGTGATTAAAGTGTACAAAGTCAGGGACTTGCGCCACAGGGATCCAGACAATCTGTTCATCGTTCTGCACATAGTTAAGCAGTTTGGTCAATTCAGGTTTTTCACCGGTGAAGGTCTTGGCGATCTGCTGGTGGCAACCCCAGCATTTATTCTGGGTCGGCAGACCGGGTGAAGCACCACGCAAAGCCCCCGGATGACAATACAAACACTGGATGCCAAACCCCACATGCAGGTTATGCGGGAACTGGATGGGTTGTTCGGCGGGCGCCTTCTGAGCCGTGGAGATGCCATACGCGGCAAGACTGAACACCGTCAATGCCCCGATGACCACCGCGATCCGCCCCATGGGGCTCATCACCCATTCGATAAATCTTTTGAACATGCAGGCTCCTCTGACTGGGATGGTTCGTGAAATAATGCACGGAAGTATACTAAATCACATCCGGTTTGTAAACATTAAACCCGCGTGAAAACAGGCTGAAAACCGACTAAAAATCGAGCGGTTATACAATTGTTTCAAAAATAAAGGGGTGGAAGCACAAACCAGATGAGTCGAACCAGTAAAAATAAAAGGCTTATCGCCAAAATACGACAAGCGCATCGTCTTTCAGCCAATAAGCAGGGTGCTGGGGAATTTGAAACTCGCGGGATTATACTGCAAAAAGACATCTACCATACACGCATAAACACGCATGTTATACTTTGGATGTGAACAGAAACCTTCGACCTTTGCTCGTCTTTATCATCAGCAGCGCATTGGTGTTGATCAGCGTGGCCTTCACCCGCCCGACCGCCTTTCAATCTACACGCTTTTCGCAATACGCCGGGGCCGCCCTGCTTCAACAGAGCACGGCCACGCCCGAAACCCAAGCGGACCGGTCTGAGATCGGCTCCACCGATTACATCACTCTGGCCAGTTTCATCATCGTGGCGATCATCATCATTCCACTGGTTATCAAACGTAAAAGCTGGACACAGGTTTAAGCGGCGGGTTTCCAGGCGCGGGCTTTGGCAATGCGCTCGCCCAACGGGGGATGCGAGTAAAACATAAACACCACCCACTTTTCAGGATCGACTTCCCCCAGATTTTGATTCGCCAGCCGCGTAAAAGCGGATGCGAACGCTTCATGCTTACCCGTAGCCTGCAATGCATATTCGTCGGCCTTGTTCTCCCTCCAGCGGGAAATGGCGTTGCCCAAAGGCATGGTGATGAGCCCATACGCCCCAAGGATCAAATTCAAGGCAGGGAAGGCCGCCACATCAGCGGGGGATGTATAACCAAACTGGCCGATAAACCAATTCAACGCCAGCGATGCAATGAACAGACTCAACGTGGTGCT
>CAZJMZ010000110.1:4384-7892 GCA_964547115.1 uncultured Anaerolinea sp.
AGTGCCATCAGTCGGTCAGCCAGTTCCTTATGTTCGTCACCAAGCGGGATGTATTTGTTGAACAACGGCATAATGAGCACCGGTGCCAGGTTGGTGAGCAACACATTGAAGACCAGCAAACCGATTGCCGCCCACAGCCACCACAGGTCGCCGGAGATGCGTAAGAGCAGATACAGCAATTCGAGCAGAAGCAGGCCAATGGGCGCCCCGATCGCGAGTCCTTTGAATTGGTCCAGGATCCAATCCTTGAGCGTCTGGTTGGATTGCCCATAGCGGTGCGGGAGGACAAATCCGCTGTAGTAGCCGAGGGGCAGGGTGAGGAGAGCCGCAACGCCGCCATAGACCGCAACGAACAACGGTACGATCAACCATTCGCTGCTGGTGAACTGCGTGACCCACACACGCAGGGAGACAGCCCAACCGAGCGCGATCCACAGCACAGCATAGACGGCGCTAAAGACAGTATCCACCAGCCACAGGCGGCGACGGATGCGGGCGTATTCTTTGGCTTGCTGTTGGCGTTCAAGGTCAAGTTCAGTGGACATGGGGGACTCGATTTACGGTTTTGGATTTGTGATTTACGATTTTTGATCGGCGCTCTCGGAGGCCAGCAGGGCCAGGAGTTCTTCGCTCTGCATCACTTTGCCATAGGACTTCAACGCCGCCAGAAAAGACTTGTGCACCAGCTCGGCCGGGATGGTCGTTTCGCCATAGGTCAGGTCGCGGGTGGCACAGGCATCTTCAGCCACGATGACCTGAAAGCCAAAGTCGGCAGCGGCGCGCGCAGTGGCATCGACGCACATGTGCGTCATCATACCGGTGATAATTACCCGCTCGACTCCCCAACCCTTCAAGAGTTCGAGCAGATTCGTTTCACGGAAGGCGTTGGGATAATGCTTGTACACGATGGGCTCATGCTCGAAGTGCGCCACCAAATCATGGATGTCTGAGCCGCTATCGCCTTTGATGAAGAACGCGGCATCAGGCTTGAGCGAGATATGCTGAATGTGAACGTGGTGTCCGTTGTGTTCACGGAAGCATTGCAGCAGCATATACGCCTTCTTCGCGGCTTCTTCCGGGTTCACCAGCGGGAATTTACCACCGGGGAAGTAATCTTTTTGAATATCGATCACAAGCAGGGCTGTTTTCATTTTTTAGTTTTCATCCTTCATCATTAATCCTTGATCCTTGCCGATCACTTCCTGCCAAAATCCGCGGGGTTTTCGCCCCATTCATCGGTCTCCCATTTCAGCACTTCATCATCATCCAATTCATTCTCGGCCAGCCAATTCTCGGCGCTGTGGATCATGGCGAAGAGCAGGGCATTCCTGGGATTGTGCTTCAAATTGGTCTTGCATTTACCGGTATAGACCCACGCAATGCCATTCTCTGAATCAGAATAGATGGGCAATTTCTGCTTGTGCTTTTCCAGCCAGGTCAACGCATGGACGATCGCCAGAAATTCCCCGACATTGTTCGTGCCATCGGGGAACGGGCCGGCGCGAAAGATCTCTTTGCCGGTTGCCGTATCCACGCCACGATACTCCAACGGACCGGGCGCGCCGGAACAGGCCGCATCCACACAAATGGAAGGGATGTGTGGCGGCGTCTCGGACTCTTTCCACTTTCCAAGCGAAGCCGACTTGCCCTTATACGCCTCATACTTCGACCCGTAGGCTGCTTCTGCCTCCTTGAGCGAATCGAACGCCTTATACTGCGCCCCGGCAAAACCCTTTACCTGCGCTTCACACTCACCCCAGGAAGTGAAGATGCCGGTCTGGCGTCCCTTCCATATGACGTAATACTTCTGCTTGGGCATAGGCTTCCCCGCCCTATTCGCTGGAGCTCTCCCAGCCCGCCTCTTCCACCGCCATGAAGATATCAGTGGCTGAGATCATGCCCACCAGCACGCCAAAATCATCAGCGATGGGCAGGTGATGGAACTTGTGCTGCTCCATCAGGCGCGAGCATTCCTTCAAACTCCACTCGGGGCGGCCTGTGACGACCGGGCCAGACATGATCTCCTGCACCTTGGTCTCGGCAGGGTTGCGGTCGGCGGCGACGATCTTGTCACGGATATCAGTGGTGGTGACAATGCCATAAGCCGTGCTTTTGCCGCTCATATCCACGATCACGCTGTGGATATTGCGGCGGCGCATCAGGGTCATCGCAAAGGCCACGCTGGTATCAGGCGCAACGACAACGACCGGGCTGGACATCCAATCTCGAACGGTATGGGGCATGGTCTCCTCCGAAAAGAATAATGCGATACGTTATTTTACAACCAATTCCACCGAATCCATCGCCAGCACCGAACCATCGGCCGCGCTGACATCCTGCACCACCAACCGCACCAGTGACCCCGCCAGCACATTACGGACAACGATCACGGTATCGAAGGCACCCGGCCCGCCCAACTCACTGGCACTGACCGTGATGGAACCCACCGAGAGTTCCACGCCACCAGTGGAGACCAGTTTATAGACCAGGTTATTCTCGAACGGCGCGATCGTCACCGTGCCGCGCACCTGCACCGACGAAGTCACCTCCGTGCCGCTGGCGGGCAATTCAAGTTTGATCGTGCGTTGGCGGTCATCAGGCGTAAAGGTGGAGTAATCGCTCAACTCCAGTTGACCGTCGCTGAGGAGGTCGTAGTGACGCACGGTCTTAAGTGTGGGGCAGCAAAAAGGGTCCTCTGCGCCGTGGATGATCGCGTCCAGCAGCACTTCGCCATTTTCGATCAGCAGTCCGTTGATCTGCGGGCGGTCGTCCACGATGCGGGAAGCTTGAAAGACCATGCGGCCTCCCACTTCATTGAACAGCGCAATGAACACGAACGTACCCGAGCCGCCATAGTTCTCACCCACCAGGGCCACATACTCATCGAGACCATCACCGTTGAGGTCGCCGCGCGCGGTGAAGTCGGTCATCTTGACAAAGGCATAGTCACTATCGCCGGGCTGGCCGTTCTGGTACACGCCATCAGTGAGTTGGACAGTGCGCAGAGCGTCGATGCCGCCGAGTTGGTATTCGGCGGCGCGCAGGAGCGTCACATAATCAGGCGCAGAGGTGGCCGTGGGTGGAGGTGGAGGTGTCTCGGAGGCCGGGGCAGGCTTCGGAGAGGGCGAAGCGGAACTGCATCCCGTGAAAAAGAGCATCAGCAAAAACGTTATTGCACGACGGGGAACCATGTGATACCTCCGTCGCTGGTGCGATACAACGTCTGCTGGTTGTTGGATGGGTCGAGCGTGAGCACCCAGCCCGTGTTGAGGTTGACGAAATCCAGCATCGCGAACGAATCGCCAAACTTGACATCGGGCGGGACAATGCGCCACGTGCGCCCCGCATCTTGCGTGACGTGGAACTGCTCGCCGTTATAAATGACCGCACCCTCTGCTGACAGGAAATCGGCCGAGCCGCCATTGGGAATCAGCGTGGGCGTGAGCACCCAGGTGTTGCCGCCATCTTCAGTGACATACACTGCCGTTTTGGTATCCGTGCCAACCAT
>CAZJMZ010000110.1:7992-9753 GCA_964547115.1 uncultured Anaerolinea sp.
TCCAGCGCCTGAAAACGCACTTGATAGCCCGCTTGCGTCACATCGGCGGGCGTGACGTTGTACCACGTCACGCCACCATCATTCGTGCGGACGATCTGCGTCTCGGTCACACCCCAGCCATCGAGTTCATTGGTGAACTGCATTCACACCAGCGCGGGCGCTTCGACCAGCGGGGCATCGATCGCAACCGGCGCGGGTGTATCGGGGAAAGGTGTTGGCGGGAGGTCTGTTGCAGTTTCAGGCGCAGTGGTGGCTGGCAACTCGGATGGCTGCGGCACAGTTCCAGCCTGTGGCGTGGAAGGCGTGCCACAGGCTGATAGCAATGCCGCGATCACAACAATTAAAATGACATGGTTGAATTTCTGCATCAAAGAGTCCTTTCGGTCGATTCCATGCCTTTATTCTACGCCAATTCAATTGATGATGAGGGTATCCCGTACGCTATTCAATTTTTGCAGGAGCAATTCCCGGTTATATTCCATTACAGTGGAACCTGGCGGCAGCACGCCCAAGCTGAAGGTATGGATCAAGTACCCCAATTCATAACACACCCCGGCCTGCCGGGTACGATACATGATCTGCTCGTAAAAATTGCCCGTGGCCACCCCTCCACCTTCCGTATGCACGTATTGCCGGCCGTTGATGGTTACCGTATCCACCAGATGCTCATTCGGGATGGTACTGGGTGAGACCTCAAGGCAGCTTTGCACAATAGCCGGGTCTGACGATGACCCAAACAAAACATGCGCTTCCAGCAGATTGGTGTTCTGGTACCACACCGGGTCGATCAATTCCAACTCCAATTCGGTTTTGACCTTGAAAACAGACAGGTCTTTGGGGCGCATGGGCGCGAACTCATCACTGTACGAAATGGAGGCTTGTTGATCCCGGCTGAGGTAGCGGAAGGTTTGAAAGGCTTCTCCCGGCGGGTTGACGGCCACTCGCAAGGTAAAGCCGGCCACATCGGTCACAGGCGCCAGCGTTACGAAATATACCTGCGTGGCAGGCAGCACACCGCGCCACGCATAACAAAAATCATTTTCGGTCTGCGGGCACAACCTGACGCCGTTCTCACCGACAATGCGTAACGGGATGACAGTCCGCTCGCCGATCTCGCTTTGAGCAACGGAGATAGACATCACCTGTCCTTGTTGCGCCTCAATGGAATATGTTTTGCTGGTGCCGTAGCTCAAACGATCAGGCAGGTCCACATACGTCCCGCCGGGAACGAACTTGATCGGCACCGTACCCAGACTCACAGGCAGGGGCGTAGCGGTAAAGGTCGGCTCAAGGGTCGACAGTGGTAACGGGGTGGCAGAAGGTTGAATAATAAGTTGCGGCGGAAGGGCTGTAACCGTTGGAAACGGAGGCGGTGTAAAGGTCGCCGCCAAATCAAGATCAGCTTCGGGGGTGACAACCTGCACTTGAAAAGCACATGCCGTGAGCCCCACCAGCAAGCAGAGAATCAAAAACCTGTATCGCATATATACTCCTTGTGGAGGGTTAACGACACAGGCTTCAGTGATGTTCCAGAACTCAGCCGAGATATTCGATCAACGTCGCCTCGCCCTGCCCCACCCCTACACACAAAGTTGCCAAGCCATATCTCATAGCGCCGCGGTTCTTCATCTCATGCACCAGCGTGGTCACCAACCGCGCACCCGAACACCCCAGCGGATGCCCAATGGCGATCGCGCCGCCGTTGACGTTGACGATCTCCGGGTCCACGCCCAGGTCTTCGATCACGGCCAGCGATTGCAC
>CAZJMZ010000111.1:0-9594 GCA_964547115.1 uncultured Anaerolinea sp.
CTCGAAGAACTCAAAGACGCCTTCCCCTCCCGCATCGAGATCGAAAAGACCGGGCGCGGCAGCACCGTCCGCGTGATCTAAAACCACCCAACCCACAACGCAATCTGCAACCTATGCTTTCCTTTCTCCTTTCCACGGCGTTCTGCCTCGGCGGCCTTGGCATCATCTATTGGCTGCACAGCCAGTATCATCTCGATATCATTGTCGAGCCCGCTCCCCCTCCACCAGACCCGCCGCTCATTTCCATCTGCATCCCAGCGCGCAACGAAGAGCGCAACATCCGCGCGTGCGTTGAAGCTGTCTTACAGCAGAGCTACCCGAACATCGAAGTCATTGTGCTGGATGATCGCTCTGTGGACGCCACTCCCGCCATCCTCGCCGAAATCGCTTCGAAAGACTCACGCCTGCGCCCCATCAGCGGCTCAGACCTCCCATCAGGCTGGGCCGGTAAACCCCATGCCTTGGTCCAGGCTTCAGCCTCGGCCCGCGGCGAGTGGTTGTGCTTCATCGATGCCGACACCTTCCTCACACCGGATGCGATCGCCGCTTGCTACGTCAGGGCCCTCGAAACCAAAGCGGACATGTTCACCATCATGACCTTCCAGATCCTGGGCACATTCTGGGAGAAGACGATCATGCCACTGGTGATGACCGCGCTCTCGGTCGGCTTTTCGCCACGCAAGGTGAACCGACCTGATACCAAAGACGCCATCGCCAACGGGCAATTCATCCTCATCAAGCATTCGGTCTATCAGGCCATTGGCGGGCACACCAGCGTGAAAGATAACATCGTGGAGGACAAAGCCATTTCGGAGCAAGTGAAGTGGAACGGTTACCGCCTGATCGTGGCCGATGGCATGCAGGTGGCCCGCACACGCATGTACACCTCCCTGCCTGAGATGTGGGAAGGCTGGACGAAGAACATTTACCTCGGCCTGCGCGACCAACCGGGGCTGATGGCACTTGGGGTGTTCGGCGCACTCCTGGCGGTGCTGGCGGCCTTGTTCCTGCCGGTGTGGCCTGCCCTGGGCTGGTGGTGGTTACAGAATGGCGGTGGCTGGATGGCCAGGAGTGTGATCCTTGAGGCGCTGGTGTTGTGGGGCTATTTGCTGTACGTTCGCGTTCAAGTGGCCGGGAAAATGGATATTCCGCGCTGGTATGCCTTGACCACGCCGCTCGGTGCGGGTGTGTTCGGCGCGATGATGTTCGCTTCGGCTTGGAAGGTACTCACCCGCAAGGGTGTGACATGGAAGGGACGGGTTTATAAGGGGCAGTAGGGCGAGTCTGTTTTCAGGGTGGCAGAAGGCGGTTTGGACGGAAGCAGGCTGGGGGTAGATCGGAGGCGGTTTTCAGGTCTGGCTTGGGGGCGCTGTGACTAAAGTCACAACAAATTAGACCGATCCGGTATAGAATTTTTTCAGATCCAATCATAAGGTGAAGCCATGCTGAAGAATCCTCTCCTGATCGCCATCGCTGCCGCAGTCATCGCACTGGGAACCTTTGTGTTCGTCACCGACGCGCCCGCCTACGGCGGCAGCGCACCGGAAACGTGCGCGAACTGCCATGTGATGGACTCGCAATACGAGAACTGGTACCACGCCCCGCACGAAAAATGGACCGAGTGTGTGGATTGTCACCTGCCGCATGACAACCTGGTGGTCTACTATCTCGAAAAGGGACGGCAGGGGGCGAAGGATGTGTTCGCATTCACCACGGGGAATATTCCGGTGGCGATCCGTGCAAGCGAACAATCCAAAGCGATCATTCAAGAGAACTGTATTCGCTGTCACGAACAGAAAGTGGAAAGCATTGTGATGGGGCCACAAGCCTTCGACCGTAATTGCTGGGACTGTCATCGCAATGTGGCGCATGGGCCGCGCGGGGCTTCGGCGGTGCCATATCAAGATTCGACTTTGTACCCGATCAAATAAATCCCGAACAAGGAGATTGCATCCATGAAGAAATATACAACCGTCATTTTGTTGGGCATCATTCTGGTGCTGGCAGCGGTGCTGGTGGGCGTGTTGACGTTCATGCGCAACCAACCGCCACAGGAACGCGCCTTTCAACCGTTGGTGGAGATCAAGGCCATGGAGCCGGATTCGGCGTTGTGGGGCCAGAACTTCCCCAACCAGTACACCAGCTTCCAAAAGACGGCCACGAACAATACGGATACGACCTATGCGGGTTCATCGCAATTCTCCTGGCTGGAACGCGACCCACGCCAGGTGATCCTGTTCACAGGCTACCCGTTCAGCAAGGACTACAACGATGACCGTGGCCATGCCAATGCACTGGACGATGTCCGGGCAACCAAGCGCCTGAACCTGGACGACTCAAACCCGAAGCATACACCGGCCACCTGCTATTCCTGCAAGTCATCGGATAACCCCGGCCTGTGGAACGACATGGGCATGGAAGCCTACGACAAGATGTCGTTCAATGAAATGACACCCAATATCAACAACTCGATCGGCTGCTCAAACTGTCACGAAGCCGGGACGATGCGATTGATCGTTACCAACCCCGCTTTGAAGAATGCGCTCGAAGCTCAGGGCAAGGATTGGACAACCTTTACCCGTCAGGAAATGCGCACCGTGGTGTGCGCCAATTGCCACGTGGAATATTATTTTGCAGGCAAGGGTAAATATCTCACCTTCCCGTGGGCCAAGGGCACGAACATCGACCAGATCTGGGAATATTATGAAACCACGCTGTTCGATGGCAAGCGCTTTGCCGACTGGAGCTACCCAGAGACCGATACCCCCATGCTCAAGGCGCAACACCCCGAGTATGAGTTCTTCACCGCCGATAGCACACACTATAAAGCGGGCGTCTCCTGTGCCGATTGCCATATGCCTTACGTGAGCGATGGCGCAGCGAAGTATTCATCGCACGATGTGCACAGCCCGTTGCTCAACCCGGAGCAAGCCTGCGGACAGTGTCATTCAGACAGCGAATATGTGGTCGGGCGCGTGAATTCGATCCAGCAGCAGGTGGCAACCACCAAAATTGAGACCGAGAACGCCATTGTGGATGCCATCGCCGCTCTCAAACTGGCGACCGCCAACCCCAACGCCGATGCGGCACTGCTCGATCAGGCTCGTAACCTGCACCGCAAGGCACAATTCCTGTGGGATTTTGTCTCGGCTGAGAACAGCACCGGCTTCCATAACCCGGAATATGCACTCAAGATCCTGGCTGAATCGACCAACCTGGCGCGCCAGGCCCAGATGCTCGCCGCCCAGTCGGTAAACGACATGTCCCTGCTGGCGACGGGTGTATACGACCAGATGGACCCGAAGCCCACCCCGGCAAAATAGCAGCACCCCATTCAAAAAAGCGCCATTCAGTTTCTCACTGAATGGCGCTTTTCTTTTGTCATATCTCTTGACAGGGATAAGCCAAATTGTTATATTATGTTATATCAGGTTATAAATATCAATATATAACAAATTATGAAAAAGCCCTTTTCCACACGCGAAAAACAGATTCTTGACTATCTAAAAAAACACAATGAGGCCTCCATTCAGGAGTTGGCGGAAGCGCTTTCTGTCTCAAAAATGACCGTCCACCGCGACTTGAATCAACTGGAAAAAGCAGGCCTGCTCCACAAACAACATGGCGGGGCGGTATTGAAGGAAACGGTCGCGAACAACGAGCCCAACCCCTGCGCCATGTGCGGAAAGTCCACCGTTGGTAGAAAGGTCTTTATTCTCTACCTGGTGAGCGGTGAACAAAAAACAACCTGTTGTGCCCATTGCGGGCTGATGTTATTGACAACTGCCAAGGGTGTCTGGCAATCCATGACCATGGATTTCCTGCATGGGCACATGGTCAGCACGAACCAGGCTACGTACTTGATCGATTGCGACTTGAACATCTGCTGCGTGCCAACCATCCTGACCTTTGGCTCACGCACAGAAGCAGAAAGGTTTCAAGCCGGGTTCGGCGGCAAGCTCGCCAGCATGGACGAAACCATCAAGGCTTTTTTTGGGTAGGTCATTCCATATCATAGAGGAGTTTTGAACGTATGAAAAAGTTATCATCAATTCTATTGGCAGGTCTGTTATTGCTCACGGCCTGCGGCAATGCCGCCACCGGCGATATAGAAATCCACCAGGCGTGGGTACGCCCCACCGCCCAGGGAAACAATGCAGCGGTCTATTTCACGATCCACAATCATTCTGATCAAGCTGATGAACTTACCGGCATTACCACCAATATCTCGGATGCCGTGGAAATCCATTCCACGTCCATCGAAAATGACGTGATGAAAATGGAGATGCTGATGTCCATACCGCTCGCCGCTGATGACGAGATCGTTTTCGAACCTGGCGGCACCCATGTGATGTTGAACAACATCAAACAGGAATTGGTGCTCGGTGAACACATCGGCATCGTACTACACTTCAAGAACCATGCTGATATTGTCGTTGAGGTCCATATCGAAGAGGCTATGCCTGAAGAAGACCACGACCATTAACGGGAACATTTTCCTTTTCATGGCGTCTCACTCACACAAGGAGATACCATGAAAAGATTATTGTTGCTCACCCTTATTTTTATTCTGGCCGCATGCTCTGCGGGCGGGAGCGAACTTTCACGCAGTCAGAAAAAATGGCAGGATGCCAATATCACCCACTACCGCATGCAGTTAAGCATTGGCTGCTTTTGCGCCTTTCGCAGCCAAATGCCCCTCACTGTGGAAGTGCGCGACGGCCAAATCGTTTCGATGCTGACTGCCGATGGCGCCGAAGTGCTGGATACCGACGCCAATTACGAGTTCTTCGCCCCGCGTGCCACCGTGGACCTGCTCTTCGCCGAGATCGAGAAAGCCGTCAGCGATGGTGCTGAGGTGGTCACGGTCACTTACGATGAGACCTATGGCTTCCCGGCTGAGATCGCCATCGATATCAGCCAGCAAATGGCCGATGAGGAAATGTACTACAGCATTACCAGTTTCGAAGCGCTTCAATAAACAGAGACAAGCCTCGGCTGGGTCCGAAGCGTAAAACAGCGGATGGTGTCGCACCATCCGCTGTTCGTTTAGTTATAAGGCTGTGTCCATTGTTGCAGAACGTGCGGGTCCGCGATCTGGATGCGCCGCTCCTCGATGCGGATGGCACCGCTCTTCTCCAACTCTTTAAGCGACCGCGCCACGACCTCGCGCACCGTTCCCAATCTCGCCGCCAGTTGTTCCTGCGTCCAATGCGGTTGACTCCCCTCGACCGGCATCTCATCGATCAAGCGCGCCAGCCGGTTCGTCACCTGGTAGAACGCCATCTCGCTCACTTTGCGGACCAGATTACGCAGGTTCTGCCCGAACTTGTTGAGCACCTTGAGCGCAAACTCAGGGTTCGACTTGACCAGTTCGCGCAACAAGTCCGCTTCCACCACCCAGACCCGCGCCGTCTCCAGCGCCTCCACATTGACCGGGTTCGTGCCCCCATCAAAAGCCGGGACTTCGTTGCACGTATCGCCCTCGCTCAAGACGCTGATGATGTACTGGCGGCCCTGCGGTGAAATGCGATAGAGTTTGACGCTGCCTGCTTCAAGGATATGCAAACCCGCGGCGGGGTCACCTTCCCAGAACAATACATCGCCACGTTCGTACTCGCGCAACTGCATCGATTGGACGATGCGCTTGATCAACGCTTCAGGCAGGTCATCGAAATACGGGTTGGCGCGCAGCGTTTTGAGTTTGTCAACCTGCGGCACTTCGATCAGTTTCATGACCTAGGCTTCACCCAACAGCACCGAGTCGGCGCCGCGGTCGATCTCCCACGGGTAAACGATGAACGCATCGGTGATGGCCGCATAATAATCGGGGCGCACACTGCCGAATAGGCTGCGGTACGGGTTGAAATGCAGCACACACGTCTCAGGGATGCCGCCTGCGGCCGAGACACGATTCTTCACTGCCGTGATGGTCTTGCCAGAACCCCACACATCATCCACGATCAGAGTGGGCCGCCCGCGCAATTTATCATCAGCGGGGAATTGAATGAACTCGGGCCACATCATCAGTTTTTCCTGCTCGGTCCTGAGTTGCGCCGGAAAATCCACTGCCGCGGTGAGGATGTGAGTGATATCCATGGCTTCGGCCAGCATCCCACCAGGGATGATGCCGCCGCGCGTGATCATCACCATGGCGGTGAACTCACGCTTGAACTGCGGAATGAGATGGTCGATCAGCCGGTCCATCTCATCCCATGTGACCATTTCACGCCGGGGTCCTTGAGGTTGCATGCTTCCAACTCCACTTTCTCGGGCCGAACTCGATCAGCGCCCGGCATAGCCCAATACAGCCGCCAACGGAGCAGGGGCCTGCACCGGAATGGAACTGCCCGCCACCTGCGCCTTTTCCACTTCGCGCGCCCAGAGATACAGGCAGGTGTGGTAGGCGGTGGAAGTATACGAGCTGATGATGCTGGCGAGCATGACAAAGGTGAAGAAGATGAAGGCCGCAAAGGCGATGGCCAACCCTGAGACAATATTGATATCACCGATCACATACAAAGCCCCGCCACCGATCGCCAGTGCGATCAAGAACCCGCCAAAGCCCAACGCAAAACCGATCAGCCCGGTGACCCAGCGCACCCCCACGGTGCTGATGCCGATGAGCAGCAGGTTCTCGCGCGTGATCTTCAAGACACGGTTCATGCCATCCTTGAGGTTGAGGTCATCGATGACCATGGCCGGGAGAATGAGATAGGCGGCCTCGGTCCACAGGGCCTGCAGCAGGTTGGTCGCGCCTGCCGCCAGGCTGGAGACCACGCCGCCGCGTCGCCGGTTGTTATTGGCAAGATTGCGCAACACGTTCACAACGGTCGAAGCCGCGGCCAGGGTGAGAATATCGAAGAAGTCGCGGCGCACAATGGCCCAGGCTTTGTCCATGCGCCCATCGCCTTCGGCAAGATAGCCATAGATCAAGTACACGGTCATGGCGGAGAAGAGATACGTCACCACGAACTGCACGAAGATCAGCACCGCGCCCAATATGAACAGGATGATGTTCCCGAACTGCGTATCACCGAACAGGAACACGGCGATGACGATCGGGATGATGCCCAGCACAGACACGACCGAGCCGACGACCAATGCATAGATGGACGGTTTGAGCAGGTCCTTATCTTTAAAGGCCATGCTCCAGGCTTGTTTGAGAAACGACCAACCGCGGGAAAATGATTCCATAGGGAGACTCCTGTGAGTAGGGAATGACAGGTTGATTATAGCAAAGGATTGTCAGGCTACAGGGCGTGTTTACCGCGACGCCGCGTGAATTTGACCAAAACAAGCGGCGCGAGCAGGAACAACCCGCCACAGAACGGGTTGCGCGCTGTAGGCGGGGCAGGCTGAGAGGTGGGCACCGGCGTATCGGCGGCCGGAACAGCCGTCCCGGTGGGTGAGGCGGGAGCAGGTGCGGGCGTGGAGGTGGCCGCAAGCGTGGGGAACGGTGTAGGCGCAGAGTCAACCGGCGTCGCCGTCAACCAGTAAAACACATACCCGCTGGGTGAATTTCCGGATTGAAGGACCACATCGTTAAAAAAATTGTAGATCTTTTCAGCGATCTCTTTGACCTTGGGGTCTCTCGGCGCAAGTTGGAGCGCACGGTCTATTTCCTGCATGGCACGCAGCTTATCAGGTTCCGGGCTGTTACTGCCCATATATTCATAATATGCATGCACTGCCAGCAGGTCGGCAAAGCCCGCATGCCAGAGCGCGTCGTTGGGCTTCAAGGCCACGGCCTTTTCGTACGCGGCGATGCTCAGGGCATAGAGGTCTGCGCCGCCCGCATCGAGGCGATAACCGCGTCGATAAAAGAGGATCTCTTTGTAGGCTTTGGCCAGTCTGCCCCACGCTTCGCCATCCTGCGGATCGACCTGCACCTTGCCCTGCTCGGTCAACACTTTCTGCCACGCTGCAGGAGCGATGAGCGAGATCGCAAAATCGTCCGAGGTCTCCTCCGGTTCGAAATCTGTGAACTGCCAGCGGATCTCACGACCGCTCAGTATTCCGTTGGGTGTGGTGGTGGACCAGCCGATCTCATCGCTAAAAATGACGTTGTAAAGATTGGCTTCATATGGCAGGCGCACGATCAGGTCAGCTGTTCCGATCGAATCCCTCCAGCCTGCGCCGGTATGCAGAATATACTTGAACGCCACGAACGGATATTCCCCGGTCCCAGCCAGTTGATATGTGACGCGGAGGTTGACATCCTGTGCGGGCGGAAAGCTCACATCGAACTCGACCCACGGCACATCGTCTGAGCCCCAGACCGGGTCGGCTTGCAAGATACGCCGTGTGGCCGCAGGTTGACCGTCAACGAACACCTTCACATCACGGATCTCCGGATAGCCACCCCAGCCATCGTTGGAGCTGACCGGGAAACGCACCGCCATGCGTTCGTTCGTTGTGCCCAGATTACGCATGGTGAAATCTGCCGTCACTTGCGCAACGCCCAAGCCGCCATCATCCCGGACATCCAGCACCACCGTTTCCGCCACCATGCGCACCTGGGTCACATCCGTATCCGGCCCCACGTTCGAGCCGGGCGGGTTCGCGGGCGGCGCTACATCTGCACGGACGGTGCTGGACGGTATCGCAATCAACAACAATACCAACAACGCAGGCAGGATCTTGTATCGCATATTTTCCTCTACAACAAACTGACCGGGTTCACTTCCACGCGCCAGCCATCGAGCCGCAGGCCTTGCAAAGCCGCGCCCGGGGCGGCCCCGCGCAAAATGATCTGCCAGCGATACGACCCGCCGACCTTCGCAAAGAAACACGGGACGGGACCGATCACTGTGGACTTGTTCCCCACTACGGATAATTTCTCAGCGACCTTAAGCGCCTCTTTCTCAGCCGTAGCCTGATCCTCGTGCCTGAACTCGAGCCGCACAAGCTGCGCGAACGGCGGATACCCCAAACGCTTGCGCTGTTCCAATTCATATGCGTAGAACCCATTCACATCATGCCCCGCCGCCGATTGGATGACCTGATGCGCCGGGTCGAAGGTTTGCAAGATGACCTGGCCTCCGCGTTCGCCGCGCCCGGCCCGCCCGGCCACCTGCGTCAACACCTGGAACACACGCTCGTTCGCGAACGGGTCGGGCAGGTGCAGACCCACATCGGCCAGCACAATACCCACCAGCGTCACCATCGGCAGGTCGAGCCCTTTGGCGAGCATTTGCGTACCGATCAGCACATCGGCTTTGTGATTCGCAAAATGTGTGAGGATCATCTCATGCGCGTCTTTTTGACGGGTGGTATCCCAATCCCAGCGCAGAGTGCGGGCTTTGGGAAAAAGCGCCTGCACTTCCTCTTCCACTTTTTCGCTGCCCAGGCCATACTCGCGAATCTGCTTGCCTCCACACTGCGGACAACTCTTCGGCTTTTGCCGTTCATACCCGCATTGATGACAAAGCAAGCGTTCCTTCTCATCGGTGTGAAAGGTGAGCGGCGTATCACAGTTGGGACACTTCAGCACAAAGCCACAATCGCGGCAAAAGACATACGTGGCGGTGCCGCGTCGGTTGAGAAACAGAATGGCCTGCTCGCCGCGCTTGAGCGTGGACCCTAACTCTG
>CAZJMZ010000112.1:0-2645 GCA_964547115.1 uncultured Anaerolinea sp.
CGGTCTTCAAAAGAGGGGCGGGGTTGGGCTTCGGCGGTGAACTCGGGGTAGCCGATGTACAGATACGCCAGCAGGTGCTGGTCGGGGCTGAAGCCCAGGAACGCTTTGGCTTTGGGGTCACGGGCCCACTCGCCGGTGCGCCACATCACGGCCAGCCCTTCGGCGTGCGCGGCCAGCAACAGATTCTGGCAGGCGGCGGCCACGGCGGCGAGGTTCTCAGTCTCGCTGACCTTCTCCTCGCTGGGCTTCTCTACGCCCACGGCAATGACCACGGGTGCGCGGAGCGGCAGGGCGCGGGTTTTGTCTGAGGCTTCGGGCGGCAGGTCAGGCTTGCGGTCCAATTGTGAGGCGGCGAAGACGTCGCCCAGTTGCTTGCGTGAGTCGCCCGTCAGCACCACGAAGCGCCACGGCCGCACGCGGTGATGGTTGGGGGCCTGTACGGCGGCGGCGAGCAATTTCTCGATCAATGCGCGGGGCAGTGCGTCGGCTTTGACTTTGCCTTGTGAATGGCGGGTGTGTATCGCTTCAAAAACGTCCATGAAATCCTCCGTTCTATTGATACAATTATTGCGCCCCATCTTACGGAGCCAGCATGCAGACCTTTTATTCAGAGACCCATCGTCAGCACGAACCGCCCTTCGAGTTGTTCGAGGGCGGCTTGCGTGTGCCGTATCTCGAAAACCCCGACCGCATGGACCAGATCCTGCAAGCCCTGCGCACGGTGCCGTGGGCCGACCTGCGCGCACCCGCCGACTTTGGACTCGACCCCATCCGTGCTGTGCATGATGCGGGCTACCTGGACTTTCTCGCCTCTGCCTGGACCGATTGGCTGGCTACCGCACCCCAGGACCCCTCCACGCTGTTGCCTGCCACCTTCGCCCTGCGAAGGCATCCGCGCGTGCCACATTCCCTGCTGGGGCGCGCCGGGTACTATCTCATGGACCTGAGCGCCTGCATCGTCGCCGGGACGTATACCGCCGCGCTGGCCTCGGCCCATTGTGCGCTTTCAGCGGCGCAGGCGGTGGCTGGTGGCGAGTCTGCGGCCTTTGCCTTGTGCCGCCCGCCGGGGCATCATGCGGGCAGGGATTATGCCGGAGGCTACTGCTTCATCAACAACGCCGCCGTCGCTGCCCACTGGTTATCGTCACGCGGACGGGTGGCCGTGCTCGATATGGACTATCACTGCGGCAACGGCACACAGGATATTTTCTACGAACGCGACGATGTGTTGACCATCTCCATCCACGCCGACCCCGATTTCGAATATCCCAGCTTCATGGGCTATGCCGACGAGCGCGGCGCGGGCGTAGGGTTGGGCTTTCATCACAACTTCCCGCTCCCCAAAGGCACTGCCGATGATGCGTATCTGCAAACGCTCGATGCAGCGCTGGCCTTGATCCGTGACTATCAACCGGCGCATCTGGTCGTTTCGGCAGGCATGGATATTTATGCTGAAGACCCGCTCGGCACCATCAAAGTCTCCACGGCTGGCATCGGTGAGATCGGCCGCAGAATTGCCGCGTTGCGTCTGCCCACGGCCATCGTCATGGAGGGCGGCTACGCCAATGCCGCGCTGGGCCGGAACATTCTGGCGTTCTTGAATCCGTTTGTGTGATGTAGGGTAGGCTGAAAGCCTGTCAGGCAAGTTTTAGGAGTATCTTCATGAAACGACCGCTTACGATCTTCTTGCTCATCGTTCTACTTTCCGCGTGTGCGCCTTCTGAAGCGCAGGTGGCCACACAAGTGGCGCAAGCCCTCACCTCCACGGCCGAAGCATGGACGGAGACACCCGTACCCACCGCCACCGCGACCCCATCCTTCACGCCCACAGCGACAGAGACGCCTCTGCCCACCGAAACGCTGACTCCCTCCATTACGCCTTCGCCCACGCTGACAGCGACTCCCACCATCGCAGCCACGCCCACCTTTACCTTCCCCAGCGTCACCGTCAATAAGACCGCCTTCTGCCGCTACGGGCCCTCGGTGGCCTACCTGCGCGCCGCCGACTTGTACGCGGGAGATGTGGGTACCGTCCGCGGGCGGTTTGTGTATAGCAACTGGCTGCTGGTCAAACTCGATAAGCTGGGTTACTTCTGTTGGGTCGCGCCCTCCGTGGTGGATGTAGTGGGCGACCTGTCCACGGTCAAGGTCAACAACCAACTCAACCTGCAATCGGTGGGGAGCAACATGTACGGCCCGCCCCAGAATGTGACGGCCTACCGCGAAGGTAACAAGGTCATCATCAGCTGGGACCAGGTGGTGATGACGCAGGACGACGACCGTGGCTATCTACTGGAACTGTTCGTGTGTCAGGGCGGTGCCTACATCTGGTGGACGGACTCCTTCCCTGACCAATACTCGACCAAATACACGGTCAAGGACGAAGCCGGTTGTGCCCAGCCTTCCTCCGGCCTGCTCTACACCGTGGAAAAGCATGGCTTTTCTGAGCCGGTGGTCATTCCATGGCCAGCGCCATAGCCCGGTTTGTGAGCCGATTGAAAAACGAGACCCTAACTTTGCGCCGCTGTCGGTGTTAAACTAGCCGACACATTTTTGCTCCTTTGAGGATTCCCATGCCATTTCGCTCCCGCACTTTGTCCATTCTGGTGTTGACCTTCCTGCTGGCCAGCCTGTTCGCCGGGTGT
>CAZJMZ010000112.1:2745-9579 GCA_964547115.1 uncultured Anaerolinea sp.
TCGATCGAGACCGGGCTGGCGGCCAGCGACCTGTATAACGAAGCCGGGCTGGCGGTCTTGAATGTGGTGCCGGTCACCGAAGAGTTAATCACCCAGCATGGTTCGCAGTTGAGCGTGACGTATACCGTGGAGGCCGAGGCGGCGTACCTGACGAATTATCTCATGCGCATCGATGAGAAGTTTTCGGCGGGCATCATTCACACAGATGCTGCTGATAGTGAGCAACATCAAAAGGATTTCAGGAACATGCTTGCGGGGTTGGGCGGTGTGGTGACCTTTCGGGAAAAGGTCGAGCTACCGCAGGTGACTCCAGTTGAGGGGCAGGTGGGGGCGGCTGAAACGTCAGCGGCGACCTCGGCTGATGGGCAGGGGCAGGCCGGGGCGACGGTGGAGGCGCAGTTGAAGCAGATCGTCGGTCGCATGGCGGAGATTCCCGTCGGAGAGCGTCCCACGATCCTGTTCGTGGCGGCGGATGCGGACTTTATCGCGCAGCTGAAAGAAGTAATGGATCAGAATCAGATCTCCATCCCGGTCAAGGGGCTTGAAATTCTGGAGGGTACCGATTTGGCCGACCTGGTGGGCAAGCGGCAGGCCAGCATCGTATACACCAACGATAAATACGGGTTGGCGCTTAGCAAACAGTTTCGCAATTCGTTCCGTGGACTGGGCGGCGAGATCGTGGTGGATGAACCTGTTTTGAACGATCAATTCGAAGATATTTTTTCAAAGCTCATTTCGAAGGGCAACGATGTGCCGTTGTTCCTGGCTATGGATGAAAAGACCGCCGCAGATTTTTTCGTGCAGATGAAGCGCAAGGGTATCGCCGCTCCGGTCATTGGCCCGAGCAGCCTCAGTTCAAAAGTGTTTCGGGATGTGCTGGCGGGGCAGGATGAAGAGAAGGTTTTGAGCGGTTCTTTTACGAATGGCACCCTGACGACCCGGGCGTTGATCTTCGATAGCGCCAACCGGTATGCCGGGCAGTTCCTGGCGGATTATCAAGCCGTATACAAGCAGGAAGAACCCGGTGATAAAGTGGTGAATGGGTACGATGCGGTGATGGCGTTGGTGACAGCCGCGCAGCGCGGTGGCCTGGGCCAGACGACCGCGGATAGCCGCGCGCTGTTACTCAAGTCGTTGCTGCAGATGGATGATAGTGATGCCAGCGCGCAGGGGTTGGCCAGTCCGATCTTCTTTGAGCCTTCGCGCCTGAGTTCGCGGGTGGCGCGCTTTGGGGTGTATCAGAGCGGCAATGTCGTTTCGGCCAATGTGCAGTTCGAGCCGGTCTTCAACCCGAACGAGATCAAGGACCTGCAGGACCAGGTGAAGCGCGGCCGTATCCTCACCGTCAATGGACGCTATGTCTATAAGGCCAATGTGGTGTATTCAGGCATCGACCTGCTGAGCATCGATGAGATCGACATCAAGAACTCCACCTATAAAATGGACTTCTATCTGTGGTTCCGCTATCGTCCGAACAAGCGCGATGCTGAGTTCAAGCCGGATGAGTTTGTGTTCACCAACGCCGAAGGGGACGTGGAATTGGTGCCCGTGCGCGAGGAGACAAATTCGGACGGCACGGTGCTGAAGACCTATCGCGTGAGCGGCACGTTCAAGAACCAGTTCCGGTTCCAGGCCTACCCGTTCGAGCATCAGAACCTGATCGTGGAGTTCCGCAACCAGAACGCCACCACCTCCTTTATTCAGTATGTGGTGGACCGCACCGGGATGCGTAATCAAAATGACGAAAGTGACCTGCTCGGCAACTACGAAAAAAATGGCGCCTTTGATTCGATCTTCGGTTGGAAGCCCGTCAGCGTGCGGGTGGCGCAGGATATCTTCCCGACGCTTTCGACCTTTGGCAGCCCGCAGAACTTTGGCCGCAACGTGGCAACGAACTACTCGTTGATCAATGTGAACGTGGACATTCAACGGGACTCGCTTCAATACATCGTGAAGAGCCTGCTCCCGTTGCTCATTACCTTGATCCTGGCCTATATCACCTTCTTCCTGCCGTTGGGCCATTCCGAGCGCCTGGCAGTGGGCTCCACAGCCTTGCTGACCACAGCCTTTTTCCATTTGCAATTGGCCGATGCGTTGCCAGAGATCGGCTACACCGTGGCTATGGAATATCTCTTCTATGCCTCCTACATCATGTCTGCCCTAATGGTGTTGCTGGAAACCCTCAGTGTCCGCTATGAGAAGTCCGGTGAAGATTCAAAGAAGAAGGATATCAAAGCCCTTTATGAGGCGAAACGTGAACGCCTGAACACGCTGGGCCGCATCGTGTACCCGTCGGTGTTTGGGGTGGTGGTGTTTGCGGGTGTATTGGTCTACTTTGGCGTCCTCTCGCTGGACGCGCGCACGACCGAAGCACAGCGGTTGGCTGAGGTGGCAGCCGCATCTGCGCCTGAGACCGCAACTTCAAGTGCAGGGACGAACTCGAACACGAATTCTGATGCGCCCGCCGGGCAGATCAAGCTGGTGCTGAATACCTGGCGCCCGGAAGATTCGGCGCAGATCGAAGCCCTGCTGGCCGAATTCCACAAATATGCCGAGTCTCAGGGACAGGATATTGTCATCGAACATAAACCGGTGGTGAGCATTAATTATGACTCGATCCTCGACCAGCAACTGGCCCGTGGCAAGGATGAGCCAGATCTGTTCTACGTGCGCTCGTATTCTGTGGATGGGAGCATCGCCAAGTACCTGCAGCCATTAACCGCCGATACAGTGGATGTGAAGGCGAACTATGACGAAACGCGCATCGTGCCGTGGATGAATCGCAACAAGGAGATCCTGGCAGTGCCATATGTGGGCGTGGTGCAAGGCATCTACTACAACGCGGAGCAGTTCCGTGCACTGCGCCTGGAGCCACCGCAAACCTGGAATGCGTTTTTGGCAGCCCTGAAGCAGATCAAGGCGGGAGGCCTCATCCCGATCGCCAATGCACTGAACGACAGGGAAGACAGTGAAATGTTCATGAGCATGGCTGCCAACTTTTTGGGCGGGCCGGAGGGGCGCGCGAAGTTGATGCAGACCGACGGCAACAGTCAATGCTATAACAGCGCCCGGGTGGTGAATAGTTTTCAAGCTGTGGAGAATCTGAAACCCTATTTACCGCCGGATGCGGCAGAGATCACTTCGCAGAGAAGCAAAGAGCTGTTTTTTGACGGAAAAGCGGTCATGTTGTTTGGCGGTTCCTGGGATCTGCAGACCGTGACCGAGAAGGCCGATTTCGATTGGAGCGTGATGCCCGTACCGGGTATCACCACGAAAAGCACCTATGTCATTTTCCAACCGGATGTGGGTATCGGCATCAACCGTGATTCACCCAACAAGGAAGCGGCTCAGTTATTCCTCAACTGGTTGATGTCGAAAGATGCCGTGGATCTGACCGCCGACAAGCTGCCGGGCTTCTATCCGTTGAACAAGTTGGGTACGAACGACACCACGAATACGAATAGCAGGAAGTTCCTTGACCTGTTGGAAAATCCCACCGATATTCGTTGGATGTTTACCGAAATTTCGAATGAGTATCCGCGGGCGGATGCCATCATCCGCAGCAACCTGCACGCCATGCTCACCGGCGGTTTGACCCCCACCGAGGCTGCCCAAAACCTGCAAAGCGGTCTGGGTGAATGGTATGAACCAGCCCAAAGTTGCCGTCCGTAGCGCTGGAAAATAAAACAAAAGCCGCCACCCTGAGAAAAGGGTGGCGGCTTTTTGATTCGTTTATGAAACTACCGGCTTTTTCTGGCACGGGCTCGCATGATCTGGGTGAGCAGCGCCAGCAGGTCGTTCATTTTCTCTGAGGCGGTGTTGTCGCCGGTCTCGATGAGATACTGTTGCTTCTCGGTATACACGTGGATCGTGTAACTGAAACTGTCTGGAATCCGCGGTTCATGCGCGTGCTTCCGGTTGTATTCGTCGATATCCAGGTCGTCCAGCAGTTCGCGCAGGCGGTGCGCTTGTTCGCGCGGCAGGTCGTCCAGTTCAAAGTCGGTGGCCAGGCGGATGCCTGCGAAGCCGCCGGTGCGCTCGAATTGGATGCGTTTGACGTCCATGCTCAGCCTCAGGCGGCGCCGATCATCTTGAGCAGCGAACCGAGACAGCCATCGCCAGAGGGTGGGGGCGGAGGCGGTGTGGTCCCGCCGTCATTGACGGTGATGCCCACGCCAGCCCAGCCGTTCTTCACGGCTTGTTGTTCGAGACTCCCGGCACCGAACAATTCGGCCGCAGTTTGGAAGGTGAGGTCGGCGCAGTTCTGGAAGTTGGAGCTGGAGCCCAGTTTGTCACGCAGGGTCACATACCAGATCTGCCCGGCTTTTTCCCAGGCGAAGCCGCCAATCTCAAGCGCAGCCAGATAAAAGGCGCGGTTGGGGATGCCAGAGTTGATATGCACGCCGCCATTATCGCTGGTGGTGTTGACATAATCCTTCATGTGGCCGGGTTGCGGGTCCTTGCCGAGGACGGGGTCGTTGTAGGCGGTGCCAGGCGCTTTCATCGAGCGGATGCCGACGCCGTTCACCCCGGCGGCCAGCAAACCTTCGCCGATGATCCAATCGGCCTGGTCGGCAGTTTGGTTCTTTTGATATTGCTTGACCAGCGAGCCAAAGACATCAGACATGGATTCGTTCAACGCACCCGGCTGCTGGGAATACACCAACTTGGCTTCGTACTGGGTGACGCCGTGCGTGAGCTCATGCCCGATCACATCGATGGCGATGGTGAAGCGGTTGAAGAGGTCGCCATCGCCGTCGCCGTAGACCATCTGGCTGCCGTCCCAAAAGGCGTTGTCGTAGTTACGTTGGTAATGCACGGTCGAGTTCAGGGGTAGTCCCCGGCCATCGATCGAGTCGCGTCCAAAGACGTTTTTGTACAGGTCGTAGGTGACCCCACTGCCATCGTAGGCCTCGTTCACAGCCACATCGGCGGAGGGCCCATCACCTTCACGGCGCACGAGCGTCCCAGGCAGGCTGGTGCCGTTCTTGGCATCATAGATGGTGCGGTTCTTACCGCTGGTCACTGCACCAGACAAGGCTCCGGCAATATGCAGTTCCATCATGGTCTGGCGTTGGGCGCGGGCCGCGGCGGCAGCCTGCAGGGTGTCGATGGCCTGGGTGCGTTGGGCCTGCGAGCCGTTGGAGGCGATATTGATCAACACATGCGGCGGCAGGATGCAAAAGATCGAATGGCGGTGATTGTGCATGGATGGGAGTTCCTTTCTAAAATGGATGGAGAAACGAACGGGTTCAGTATACGTCGTTTCAGGGTTCTTTTCAATCATACTTTTGACCAATCATGACGCATGGGTCATTCATTGGTCATATCGGCAGGCGTCACCTGGAGGTTGGCAGGGGTGACCGTTATGCCTTTGAAATTTTCGAAGGTCAGGTCGGTGAAGGTCAGCGCAAGCGCCCGACGGGTGCGCTCGAACAAACCGGCATAACTGGCGTTGACGATGGCGGCCTCCAGGTTCAACTCAAGTTGCCGGGTGACGGCGTGGATCGCTGCGCTCTCGAAGCCTTCGATCTCCACATATTGCCCGTAGGGCATTTCATCAAGCATGATGTGGCAGTGCTCAAGTTCGTAGATGGTGCGATATTTTTCATAAACCATCACAGACTGATATCCCAGCGCTTCCAGCAACAGCCTGGCCTTGTTGAAGTCTTCGACCGTGAACTCGATCTCGGTGCGGCTGACCACGCCTTGTGCGCTGCTGCCCGGGCCTTTGTAGGTGAGGCGTGCTTCCGAATCCTGCCTCAGGCGCAGGACCTGCCCCTTGGAGCGGAGGCTGCCGTCGGGTAGGTCGAAGCGGATGTTCGTCTCGAATATGCGGGCTTGAATCAAACGCGCACCCAATCCCTGGATGCGCGTCTCGATTCGTTTTAAGTCCTGTACGTAGAATTTGGCTTCGATCTCTTGCATATTATTGTACGCTGAGCATGGGTTGTTTCTGTTCCACGCTTTCGCCAGGTTTGACCTTGATGCGGCTGACCTTGCCATCGCGTGGCGCTTTGAGTTCGTTCTGCATCTTCATCGACTCAAGGATCAGCAGCACATCGCCTTTTTTGACTTCCTGTCCTTCAGTGACCCGCACAGCCACCACCAACCCGGGCATGGGTGCTTTGAGATGGAACTCGCCGGTCTCAGCCACGCCGCCGCCTGCCGCCGCCCGCAAACGTTTCTCGCGCTCATCCTCCACCTGCACCGGGTAGAGCCGCCCGCGCAAGAGCACCTGCCAGGCCTCATCGCCCGGCTGGACGTAAGCCTCGTGCGATTTGCCATCCACGATCAGCGAGTAGACGGGTTGTCCGCTGACCGATTCGAAATCGATGGTGTAAACCTTGCCATCGATGCTGACATGTTTGTCGTCGATGATCTCGACGGCGTATTGCTTGCCTTCAACGGTGGTGATGTATTTCATCTGTGCATTCTCTCCCAGCGGCCCACCCATTTCCAGTTGCTGGCGTCGCGCTCATTGCGGTTGACGATCTGTGCGGAGCGTTCGGTTTCGCGATGGGCGATGAGTGTCGCCAGAATGGCGGCTACTTCGGCGTGCCGTTCGCGGTGTTCTTCGGCATCTTCCATCGAGAAGCGTTCCTCCACAAAGCGGGTGTCGAATTGACCCGCCATGAAGCGATGCGAGTCCATCATGGTCTGGTGGAAGGGAATGTTGGTGCGCACGCCCACGATGCGGTATTCCTCCAGCGCGCGGCGCATGCGCAGGATGGCCTGCGCGCGTGTCTCGCCCCATACGATCAATTTGGCGATCATTGGGTCGTAGAACGGCGTGATCTCAAAACCGGGATATACACCTGTATCGATGCGCAC
>CAZJMZ010000113.1:0-9541 GCA_964547115.1 uncultured Anaerolinea sp.
TTGATCGCCAGGCGATACTTGGCATTGTCTTCATCGCGCAGCATGTGCATGAAGGCGGAGTTATACACGCGGTGCATGCCCAGTGTGCGGACGAAATAGCCTTCGAGTAGCCAGAACGCCTCGGCCAGAAGGAGCGTATCGGGGACTTCGACCGCGACCCGGTCCACCACTTCACGCCAGAACTCTTCGGGGATGGCCGCATCGAACTCAGCCCGGGTCATGCCATGCTCAGACCGGGAGGGGATCGCGCCGCCCGCGCCGGGTTCGGGGAACCACAAACGCTGAATGTGCTTCTTCGCCAGCGTCATGGCCGCATCGAAGCGGATGACCGGGAAGTTACGCGCCACATGCAGGATGGTTTGAATGACCGCTTCGCGCACCTGCGCCTGTGAGTAATCGAGTTGGGCGGTATCGTTCCACGGGAAGGACGTGCCGTCGTTGCCATGATAGACGTAACGCACATCACCGGTCTGGCCATCGCGGCGCTGAAAGACGACCGCAGCATCGGTCTTATCGTAGTAATGGTCTTCGAGGTAGATGCCCACATGCGGATGGTCGGAGAGATTCTCCGAGCCGAAGGAATAGGACGGGTACGGCGAATACGGCAGCGACAGGAACCAATCGGGGTGGTCGATCACCCACTGTGAGTCGAGACCCATGTGGTTGGGCACCATATCGGCCGAGAGACGGACGCCGCGTTGCCAGGCACGCCAACGCAAATTCTCCAACGCCGCCCAGCCACCAAGGTCTTCAGCAATGTCATAGGAATGCAGCGAGTACGCTGAAGCAACCGCATCGGCATCGCCCATGCGTTGCTTGATGCGTTGAGAGGCGCGAGAGCGCTCCCACAGGCCGATCAACCACAGGCCGGTGAAACCGCGGTCGCGCAGCAAATCGAGTTCTTCGTCGGGGATCTGGTCGAGGGTTTGGATCCAACGGCCGTATTTGCGTGAGAGCTGCTCAAGCCAGACGTAGGAATTCTTGGCCAGCAGGATCAGGCGCGGCATCCATTCTTTATCGGGGCTGTAGCGTTCGTATTCGGCATATTCGCCGCCGCCGTAGGTGGCGACCGGCGTCTCGGCTTTGAAGTCGCCGTGCGCCATGTGCTGGCGGATGATCTCTTCGCGCAGAAAGTCCATGCCGCGCACGATGCGGGCGGTGAACTTCTCGCCGAGAATGACGCCCCAGCGGTCGAGAATGAACTGCAACTGACCTTCCAGTGAATATGGAGAGGCCTCAGCCGGGGCGCGCAGAATATCGAAGAGCGATTCGCCACCGCTCAGGCCGGGGTCATCTTTGGCGGCTTTGGCAAAAAAGGTGTTGAGGGAGGCGATCAGGGATTTGTACGCGGTGGGTTCGAGCGGTTCATCGTCCACGAGATCAAGCAGAGGGTTGACAGCCGGGTTGACGTTATGCGTGAAGACGTAGATCAGCTCTTCAACGGTTCGCACCCGCCCATCGGTGATCTTGCCGAGATACTCTTCCACCTGTTCGGTGCCGCGATAAACACTTTCAGGCGGGTATTCAGCCACGAACTTTTTCTGTGTGGCAGCCACCGACTCGGGTCCCAGGCTGGCATCGGCATGCGTGACGGCGGTATTCATCAGGGCCGGCGGGGCATAGCGACTGACGAGCATGCGCAGGGCCTCGTCGATGAGGGACATGGCATAGAGGTCAGAGGCAGGCACCGGCTGAGTCCGATGCGCGCTCATTTGGGCGGCGAATTTGCGGGCGGAGGAATAGGTCTCAAAGGTGACGCGTCCGTCCGGGCGGAAGAAGTCCAGTGAAAAATCGTAGGTGTTGCGGGAGGTACGGGTGATATGCATGGTGGAGATGCTCCATCAGATGAACTTTGAAGTCATGTGAACATTGGCAATGATAACCGTATTGATTGATTTCGAGTATACTTTGCGGCGATGTCTCCACAGACTCTCAGCCTGATTTTATTCACAGTGCTGGCGGCGTTGTATGTGCCTGTGATCGCCCTGTTGATTCGGCGGCGCGAAGGGCAGGAACAAGCCGCCGCTTTGTTAACTGCCTATCTGGCGCTGGCGGCTGTACTGACGGCGCTGGACGCCTTGCGTTTCGGCGGGCGCTGGCGCGTGGACGCCACGGCGGCGCTCGATATCCAGTTGTTTGGCGCCCTGACTCTGTCGATCTTACTGATGCTGACAGTGCTGTTGTTCGTGCGCCGCGACCTGTGGACCTGGCTGGGTGTGGGGGTGTTTTGGGGTGTGATGGTGGCGGCCATTCTGGTGAACCTGTTTGGCTTTGGTGAAGTGGTATGGACCAACGGCTCGGTCACACTCACCCGTGAACGGCTGGCCCCGGCCTGGGCCGCACTGGGATGGGCCTTGTTCACGCTGGCGGGCTTCATCAACGTCCGCATGGCGTACACCCGTTCACGCCAGCCGTTGTTGCGCAACCGTCTCAATTATTGGACCCCGGTCTTTTTCTTTATTGCCCTGAACGACCTGTTTCTGATCAGCGGCCTGCCCCTGCCGGGCAACCCGGTGCGCCTGCTGGCAGCCTTCATCGCCGCATTGGTGGTGGTAACACACGACCCGCCCGACTTGCGCGAAGTGGGCCGGCGTGTTTTGACATACGTCATCACTTCGGTCGTCATTGTGGCGTTCTACCTGGCGGGGAATCTTGCTTCGCAGCGCATCTTCACCGCCCTGCCGAACTACAATCCCCTGCTGGTGGGCGCGAGCATCGCCATCCTGCTATCGTTCATCTTTACGCCTCTGCTCTCCTTCGTGCGGCGATTGGTCAACCGCTGGTTCCGGCTCGATGAATTCCACGCCACGCGCACCATCCACGCCTACAGCGAACAGATCAGCAACATCGTGGACATGCAAAAACTGGCCAGCGTGGCCGTGGGCATGATCATCGAGCGCATGAACGTCACACGCGGTTTCCTATTCCTTGTGGATAAAGACCCCAACCCCGAGGTCAAGGCCTACCAGATCCGCGCGGTGCGGAATCAGGGTGAACGCCAGATCAAGATCATCTCGTTGACCGAGGAAAACCCCATCGTCCGCCAGTTCCTGACGGACCAGCGCCCACTCTTGCAATATGACCTGGACCTGCTCCCCGCTTACAAGTCAATCCCTACTGCAGACCGGGAGTGGTTCAAATATCTCGAAGCCGAAGTGTACCTGCCCATCTTCTCGAAGCGTGAATGGATCGGCCTGCTCGCCCTTGGCCCCAAGATCAGCGGCAACCGCTATACCGGCGAAGACCTCGTCACCCTCTCGGCGCTTGCCAACCAGACCGCCGTGGCCCTCGAGAACGCGCGGCTGGTGGATAGTCTCGTGCAACTCAACACCGAACTGCGCCAGGCTTATCGTTCGCTCGATAAAGCCAACCGCGACCTGGAACGCCTCGACCGCACCAAATCCGACTTCATCAGCATCGCCAGCCACGAACTCCGCACGCCGCTAACCACCATGATCGGCTACACCGAAATGCTGCTCGAAGACGGAGCGCTGCCCGATGGTTCGCGGGAAATGCTCAAGGGCATCTCGAAAGGCACCAAACGCCTGCACGAGATCATGGACTCGATGTTCGACATCGCCCAGATCGACTCGCGCACCATGCAGATGCACATCGTGCCCGTGGATTTGGCAGTACTGATCAAAGAGACCGGCATGCGCATGGAAAAGACCTTCAGGGAACGCAAGCAAACCCTCATCATCGACATGCAGCCGATCCCCATGGTCAAAGCCGACCCGAATCTGCTTGAAAAGTTATTGCACCACCTGCTCTCGAACGCCATCAAATTCACGCCTAACAACGGCACGGTCAAGGTCACGGCCAAGGCTTTGCTCCACAATAATGAGATGCCCGATGGTGCCGTGCAGGTCACGGTCACCGATACCGGCGTGGGCGTGGACCCCGACTCACGCGAGATCATCTTCAGCAAGTTCTATCAACCCGGCGAACTATATAAACACTCCACCAGCAAGACGCGCTTCAAAGGCAGCGGTGCAGGGCTGGGGCTGGCGCTCTCGAAAGGTATTGTCGAAGCACACGGCGGGCGCATCTGGGTGGAAAGCCCTGGCTACGACGAAGTGAATTTCCCCGGCAGTCAATTCCACGTGATGCTGCCGTTGGGCAAGGAAGAAACCATGGCGGGCACCGAAGTCCACGTGGAGATCAAGTAGCTTCACTCCAAAAGTAAAAACCCGGGAAACAAACTCGTTTCCCGGGTTTTGTTATCAACGCTTACGCCTTCCGTGGAGCCAACCAGCCCACCAACGCCACCACCAACCCAAAGATCAACAGGATGAACTTTACTGTGGCACACAAGAACGCGACTTGTGGATACGGCTGCATGACCCGTCCTAAGAGGATCTGGAACAGCGCATAATTCTCCACTGCATCGAAAAGCATCGCCGCCAGCGCCCCCCAACCTGCCACTGCTCCGAGCAGCTTAAACTTCCCTCCCTGTCTCGCACCTGCCAGCAACGTGCCAAGCGCCAACGTCAAGCCATAGACAGGCATGAAGAGATAATCCAAGCCCAGCCCGAACGCGGCAAATGTATACGCCACATTGACCACATCCACATTGGCCTGCCCGGCCACCGAGCTTAACGGCAGCGTGGAGCGCTTCCATTCGGTGACGATCATGGCAGCCTGATCAACGGAGTGAGCCAGTTCAAAGGAGACGATCCCATTCGGCGCGGAGGCAGTCCGTAGAGGCTGGTCTAAAATTCCAAACACGCCGAACAGGCCCAGGGTGAGAAAGAGAAGCGGAAGAAATATCCGCCTGCGATATTCATCGGGAACAAAATCCAAAGGGTGTTTCATTGGTGCATCCTATTAAGTCTACTTGCCCGCCGCCTGATCGATGCGCTTCCGATACACGCGATGATTCTTATATTCCACACCGTTGAGGTTCTTCAAGTCGGCGCGCATTTGCTCGGTGGTTTCAGCTACCTGGGTCATTTCCACGTGTGTGAACTGTTTGAAACCCAGCAGCGTACGCCCCATCTCTGAATACAAAATGGCATTACCGCCATGCCCCTGAAACTCCGGCAGGATGCCCATGCCATTGACCGAGACCGTATCTGTGCGGCGCAGTTCAAGGAGAATGTCGAGTAGTCCAAACGGGAACAGCCGGCCGCGGGCGCGCTGCATGGCGGCAGAAACGTCGTGAAAGGCAAAGAGAAAGCCCACCACATCCGGCCCATGCGTGATGATCTTGATGAGACGATGGTCGGCAATGGTCATGATGTTCGAGACCACAAAGTCGATCTCGCGCTGTGTGAGCGGGTAATACTCCCAATTATTGACGAACGCATCGTTATAGGCCTTGCCGATGCGCGGCGCCCAGGCGATGAGTTCACGCTTGTTCCTGAACTGCTTCACCTGCAGGCCGCCGCGCTCCATCACCCGGCGTGTGATGCGCTCCACCCGTTCAGGAACCTGAAACTGATCGGCCGGTAAATAACACGAGACAAAATCGACTTCCTTTTCAAAACCCTGCGCTTCGATCAGTTGCTGGTAATACGGAAAATTGTAGTTGAGCATGGTCATGGTCTGGCGGTGCTCATGCCCAAATACCAAGACACCATACCCATCCAGCGGGCCCAGCCCCTTGGGCCCCATGAGCGTATCCAATCCGCGCGTTTGCGCCCAGCGGCTGGCCATCTCGAACAAGGCAGCCGCGGCTTCAGGGTCGTTCTCGCAATCGAAAAAATAGAAATCGCACTTGCGCGTGCCGTGATATTGATTGAACGGCTTGTTCTCGATGACGGCAATACGACCCACATCGCGCCCGTCACGCACAGCTAAAAAGAACTCCACATCGGAATGTTCATGAAAGGGATGCTTTTTCCGATTGAGGTACATGTAGGCATCCACATGCAGGGGCGGCACCCATTGCAGACAGTCGCGGTATAGACGGTAGGGCAACTCCACAAAGCGCTTTACCTGGTGTCTATTGTTGGTATCCACGGTTTCAATGGTCAGCATGGGGTCTCCTGTCAGGATTGCTCATCCCAAGTGTACAACACAATTTCAGGCCGGTGGGTTCGTGCTATACTCAACCACACAGGGCTGATCGCTTACGCCTCAATCTCATTCAATCAGGGAGATTTCGTCCATGACCCTTCCAAACCACCAGGAATTGCTTCAAAAATACGCCCAAGCCATTGTCCGCGTCGGGTTGAATTTACGAGCCGGGCAGCGTCTTCTCATCACCAACGCCGGTTCGCGCGGTGTGCCGCCCGCCGGGCGTGAACTCGTCCACGCCATCACCAAGGCCGCCTATGCCGCGGGCGCCCGCTACGTGGAAGCCGTATGGGGCGACGAAGAGATGCACCGCATTCGCCTGCAGAACGCGCCTGCTGATTCATTCGAAGAATACCCCCACTTTTTGGTGGATGGCACCCTGAGTATGCTCAAAAATGGCGATGCCCTGCTCTCCGTCTACGCCAACGACCCCGATGCCTACAATGGCCTTGACCCTGCCCGCATCTCAGCCATGCAAAACACCCACCTGAAGAATAACCGCGAAGTAGGCGCCTTCGTCAGCCGCAACGCCATCAACTGGTGCGTGGTGGCTTCGGCCAGTCCTGCCTGGGCGCACAAGGTCTTCCCTGATTTACCCCAGGCTGAAGCGGAGGATAAACTCTGGCAGGCCATCTTCGAGACCACCCGCTCCGTCCAGCCAGACCCCGTGGCCGCATGGCAGGATCACATTCGCTTCCTGCGTAAACGCTCGGATTATTTAATGGCGAAAAAATATTCCGCCCTGCACTACAAAGGCCCCGGCACCGATCTGACCCTCGGCCTGCCCCACGGCCATAAATGGATGAGCGCCCGCGCCCTGGCTGAGAACGGCGTGGACTTCACTGCCAACATGCCCACCGAAGAGGTCTTCACCCTGCCCGACCGGCACCGCGCCGAAGGGACCGTGGCCGCCACCTTCCCGCTCAGCTACGGGGGCAGCCTCATTGAAGATTTCAGCGTCACCTTCGAGAACGGTCGCATCGTCAAGGTCAACGCCAAAAAGAACGAAGCCATTTTGCAGCGCCTGGTGGATACCGATGAAGGTTCCACCCGCCTCGGCGAAGTGGCGCTCGTACCGGCCAGTTCACCCATCTCCAAACGCGGGCACCTCTTCTACAATACTCTGTTCGACGAGAACGCCTCCTGTCATCTCGCCATAGGGCGGGCTTACCGCTTCACGCTTATCGGCGGCGAAGAACTGACCGATGAAGAATTCATCTCCGCAGGCGGCAACGTCAGCCTTAACCATGTCGATTTCATGATCGGGTCCCCTCAGATCGATATTGACGGCATCAGGGAAGATGGCACCCGTGAACCAGTCATGCGCCAGGGCGAGTGGGCCATTTCTGTTTAACGTTCGAGTGCTCCAAACACCCTCCTCGCGCAGGAGGGTGTTTTTCTTTAATGGCGATATAATCCCCAGCAAGGAGACCTCATGGACACACAGGAATTCGAAACTCTACTGGGAAAATACGCCGATGTGGTTGTAGGGATCGGGTTGGCAATTCGCAAGGGACAAGTGCTTTCCATCCGCGCTATTTTGGAAGATGCACCATTTGTTCGCAAAGTGGTCGCCAGCGCTTACCGAGCCGGGGCTAAATATGTGGATGTGAACTGGATTGATGAAGCATCAGAACGTCTGCGTTTTGAACATGCAGACCCCGAAACCATCACGTACATCCCTGACTGGGCTTATACACGTCTCGAAGAATATTACAAGAATGGCGACGCCACCCTGGCGATCGCGTCCAACAACCCAGATTTGTTCGCCGGGATCGATTCAGACCTGCTCGCCAGGAGTCGCAAGGCCCGCATGATCAAGTTCGATCCTCTACGTGTGTATGATAATCTCTCCAACTGGTGCGTGGTTGCTACGGCCGCACCCTTTTGGGCGCAAAAGGTCTTCCCTGATCTGCCTGTGGCAGAAGCTCAAAACAAGCTCTGGCAGGCCATCTTCAGTGCCTGCCGCATCGACACCCCCGACCCGGTGCAGGCCTGGGCCGAACACGTCCGTAAACTCACCCAATATAAAGACTTTCTCAACACCAAAGCCTATACGGCACTTCATTACCGTGGCCCTGGCACCGACCTCACCCTCGGCCTGCCCGCCAACCAACACTGGTCAGCCGCCCAGGAAACGTTCAAGAACGGCATCACAGGCACGGTCAATATTCCCACTGAAGAGGTCTTCACCGCACCGCATAAAGATAGAGCCGATGGCTACGTCAGTGCCACCATGCCCCTCAACATGGGCGGAATTCTGATCAACGACTTCACCCTCACCTTCGAAAATGGACGCGTGACCAAAGTCACCGCCAAACAAGGCGAAGCCGATCTGCAAAAATTGATCGAAACGGATGAGAACGCTGCGCGCCTCGGGGAGGTTGCCCTCGTCCCCCATTCCTCGCCCATCAGCCAAAGCGGGATCCTGTTCTACAACACCCTCTTCGACGAGAATGCCGCCTGCCACATCGCCCTCGGCAACGCCTACCGCATCTCGATCAAAGACGGCGTGGATATGACCGATGAGCAGTTCGCAGCCGAAGGCGGCAACAAAAGCCTCATCCATACCGACTTCATGATCGGCTCCGGCGCGCTGGATATTGACGGCCTCACCGCTGATGGCGCCCACGAACCGCTCATGCGCCACGGCGAATGGGCCATCCAATTGTAGATCGTGCACCCAAGGAGACCCATGAGCGAAAAACAGCCTCCCACCATCTCAGCCGAAGAGATCCTCAACGCCGAGTTTGAATATATCGCCAGCACCGCCAGCCAGGCCAATGACGACCGTTCGAGCGTGGTCTCGTTCTTTGTTATCGCGGTCGGTTCGCCGATCGCTGCCTTCTTCGGCTCCTCGCAGGAGGGCTTCAATCAGGCCAACACCCCCGCGCTCTTCACTGGCCTGTTCCTGATCCTCTCCATCCTAGGTATCACCACCATTCTGCAACTGGCCCGCCTGCGCGCTGCCTGGCACGAATCGATGCTGGCAATGAATCACATGAAAGAGTTTCTCATCCAAAATTCGGATAGCGACATCTCCGGCGCGTTCCGCTGGTCCACGAAGACCGCCCCGGCCAAATTCAAACCGAACAGTGTATCGTTCTATCAGGCACTCGAAGTCGCCTTGCTGAGTGGCATCATCTTTGGTGCTTTCTTATTCTTTCTATTATTGGGCCTCAATGGTTCAGCATCCACCGCGACATTGCTTTGCTCTGGTATCGGCGGGCTGCTATTCACTGGCTTGGCGATCTGGCTCTATCGTCGCATGCTGAGTTGACATGCCTCGCGATTACATTTCCCAACCACCCGCGGCTTTTCAGCGTCGCCCGCATCTCACCCAAAACGATGACTGGATCCGCGCGTTTCTCAAGACAGCCCAGATCGGTCATATCGCCACCTCCATCGATGGGCAGCCGTTCATCAACCCCACCACCTTCTGGTACGATGAAACCAATCACCAAATCATCTTTCACTCGAATGTTGCGGGGCGAGTCAGGTCGAATATCGAGAGCAACCC
>CAZJMZ010000114.1:0-6168 GCA_964547115.1 uncultured Anaerolinea sp.
GTCTCCTCATTTCACAAACACACATAACCCCTGAAAATTTTCGATCTTTGCGATCTGTTCGAACTCATCACCAAACAATTCCTTCAGCAGCGCCGCGTCCATGTTGCATAACTCGGGCCGCTTCCGAATGATCGCCGCATACGGACAATGCCCAAAGATGATGCGCGGCCCGCCAGCCCCGGCCTCCCAGCGCGCATGATAATTCATCTGATTTAATTTCTCGACGATCAGACTCAACCGCTTCGCCATGACCTGACTCTTGAAATCAGCCTCACCTGCCAGACGCTTCGCCAACGCTTCGACCTTGACCGAACCTGCTTCCGTCCAAAGCGCCTGACTCAACGCCGACAAATTATCCCCCAACGCCGCCCGCGGAATGGAATACACTTTCTCCGGTCTGCCGCGCCCCTCGCGCCCGCGCACCGAGGTCATTTCCAGCCGTCCATCCGCTGCCAGCACCCGCAAATGATGCCGCACCGTCTCCGGTGACATCTTCAACGCGCGTGCCACCTCCCGTGCTGAGGCCGTGGAGGTTTTGGAAAGATGGGCAAGGACTTTTTGGCGGGCGGTCATGTGGTTTTGAATGCTGAAACTTTCAGGGTAGACAAAAAAGGTTCGAAGCCGGAGCAACCATCCCGGCGAAGGAGGCGGGCTTGTCATTCAGATGGGGTGATTATACTCACAATCTGATTTACGGAAAAATATTTTTACGCAATTCGTTGACACATCCACCCCGGGTGCTATAATCGCAACAGTTTGTGAAACTTTTCGCGTAATTCCGCGCTTATTGCCAAATCATGACACTCACCTGGGAAGCCACCTACGCCATCGCCATGGAATTGCGCCGTCAACACAAAGATGTGAACATCGAGGACGTGACCATCCAACAGATTCTGGATTGGACGCTCGCATTGCCAGACTTTGAAGATGATCCCGCGCTCGCCAACGACGACATTCTGTACGCAATCTATCAAGACTGGTTCGAGGAGAACATTTATGGACAATGAAAAGTTAAACCTGCCTCAATACGACATTCCCGAAGACATCCAGAATGCCGTGGCCATCACCACGCTCGACCGGCTCTACAACTGGGGCCGCCGTTCGTCGGTGTGGCCGCTCATGTTCGGTCTGGCGTGCTGCGCGATCGAAATGATCGCCGCCCAGGCCTCCCGCTACGACATGGCTCGCTTCGGTATGGAAGTGATGCGCCCCACCCCCCGCCAGGCCGACCTCATGTTGGTCTCCGGCACGGTCACCAAAAAGATGGTGCCCGCCATCATCCGCCTCTACAACCAGATGCCCGAACCCAAATACGTCGTCTCGATGGGTGCCTGCGCCTCAGGCGGTGGCCCCTTCAAAGAAGGCTATAACGTCGTCGCTGGTATCGATAAATTTCTCCCTGTTGATGTTTACATCCCCGGTTGCCCTCCCACCCCGCAGGCGTTGATTGCGGGCATGATCAAACTGCAAGAGAAGATCGATAAAGAAAGCATCAAGAACGTATCCTGGTATAACAAAAAATTCAAAGGGCAGGACGCCAACTTTGTGCCTGTTCCCATCCTCGGACCCGACCTGATCGACCCGCGCCGCAACGCCGAGATCAAAGCGGCTGCTGCCGCCAAGGAAGGTGCTGCATGACCGCCCCCGCCTCCACTACGACCATCGATCTGTCTGCCCGTTTCCCGGGCGTTGTCTCCGCTGATGCCCGCCCGGGCTACTCCGGGTTCATCGTTGAAAAGGACAGCCTGCGCGAAGTGGCCACCGCCCTGCGCGATGAGTTCGGCTTCGACCTGCTCACCGCCGTCACCGGTGTGGATTATGCCCCCGAAAAAATGGAGGTGGTCTATCACGCCTATCGCACCACCGGCGGCCCTGGCATTGTCTTCAAGGTCCAGGTGCCGCGTGTGGACCCGGTCGAAGTCCCCTCACTGATCGATATCTACCCCAGCGCCGACCTGCAGGAACGCGAAGCTTGGGACCTGCTCGGCATCAAGTTCACCGGCCACCCAGACCTGCGCCGCATCTTGATGTGGGAAGGCTACGAAGGCCATCCGCTCCGCAAGGATTGGCAGGAACCCTTCTACGAGGAAGATGTCAAACCATTCAAAAGCCGCTGGCCTGACGGCAAGTTCGTCATGGCTGAAGAGAAAAATCCGCTCAAGGATAATTTGAAGTTCCCCCAGAACTTTGACCCCGAAAAGTGGATTCCCGAAGGCGACGCCCTGCTCTACGGCTCGCTCGCTCGTTACACTGTCAAAAACGAAGATGGTCTGAGCACTGACCGCATCGTGGTCAACATGGGCCCGCAACACCCATCCACACATGGTGTATTCCGCGCTGCGCTCACCCTTGATGGTGAAACCATCGTTGGCCTGAAACCGGTGGTTGGCTACCTACACCGCAATCACGACAAGATCGGCGAACGCAACACCTTCCTGCAAAACATGCCGTTCACCGACCGGCTCGATTACTTCAACTCCATGAGCAACAACCTGGGTTATGCCGTGGCTGTGGAAAAGCTCATGAAGATCTCCGTGGCTGAACGCGCGGAATACATCCGCGTCATCATGGCCGAACTCAGCCGTATCCAGAACCACCTGGTGTTCGTGGGCATGCTGCTCAACGACCTCGGTGCCATGTACACCCCGGCCCTGTATGCCTTTGAAGAACGCGAACTGATCCTCGACATCTTCGAGGAAGTGTCCGGCGCGCGCATGATGTGCAATTACCTGCGCTTCGGCGGCGTGGTGCGCGATATTCAGCCCACCGCCATGCAGAAGATCAAGAACCTGGTCACGGACCGTCTCGCGGCGAAGACCGACGAGATGGACCGCTTCCTGACCGAAAACGAAGTGCTGGTCTCACGCTTGAAAGGTGTCAAAGTACTGGATGCCGAAAACGCCATCAAGTTCGGCGTGACCGGTCCGGTGTTGCGTGCCGCGGGCGTGCCCTACGACCTGCGCCGCGCCGACCCGTACTCGGTCTATGACCGCTTCGATTTTGATGTGTGTACCCGCCAAAACGGCGATATGTACGATAACTATCTCATTCGTATCGATGAGATTCGCCAGTCTCTGCGCATTCTTGAGCAGGCGCTCAAGCAGATCCCTGAGGGGCCGATCAATTCCCAGAAACCGGCATACCAGGTTCGGGTTCCGGCAGGTGAGGCGTATGGTCGCATCGAGTCGCCGAAGGGCGAGCTGGCTTTCTACGTCGTCTCGAACGGCAAGCCCAACCCGTGGCGTTATCACGTCCGCCCGGCTTCATATGTCAACATTACTGCGCTCGAGCAAATGTGCATCGGTACCAAGATCGCCGACTTTGTGGCGCTGTTGGGCATGCTCGATATCGTGATGGGCGAACTGGATCGCTAAGAGGAGAGAACATTATGTATGGAAAAGGCATTCTAAAAGGTCTGGGCGTCACCTGGAAGCGGTTCTGGGATACCTATCTCGATGATATTTCGTGGATGCTGCGCGGCAAAAAACGCTACTTCTCTGAAGAAGGTGTGAAGCACCGCTCAAGCAAGGACACGCGCGGTATCTTTACGGTTCAATATCCGGAAGAACGGCTGATCCTGCCCGAGGAAGCACGCTACATCCCGTTCCTGGTCTATAACGAAGGCGAGGCTGGCAAGAAGGAAGTATTGTGCACATCCTGTGGCATTTGCGCCAAGGTCTGCCCGCCGCAATGTATCTGGATCGTACGCTCGAACGACCCGAACACGGGCCGCCCGATCCCCGAGCCGACCGAGTTCTACATCGATGCCGATATCTGCATGAACTGCGGCTTCTGTGCCGAGTACTGCCCGTTCGATGCCATCAAGATGGACCACGATTTCGAGATCGCTTCCTACGGACGCAACGTGTACAACATGGAAAAACTGCTCAAGCCCATGTCGTATTACAAGAGCATCCGCCCTGAGAATTTCGCGAAGGAAGAAGCTGCGCGCAAGGCGGAAGAGGAAGCCAAGAAGGCCAAGGAAGCTGCCAAGGCTGCCGCAGCGGCTGCCAAAGCCGCAACCCCGCCTGCTGCTCCGGCCACCCCTGCGGCTTAATAAATACAGTACACAAAAAAACAAGTACACAAGTCAGGTGCCAGAATGTGCCTGCTTGTGTACTTGTCTACTTACTTACAGGAAAAACAATGGCAAATCCAATCACAAAAGAAGCGGTGCTCGCTGCCTTAAGCACAGTGAATGAACCGGACCTGAACCAGGACCTCGTTACCCTGAACATGGTCCGCAATGTGGAGATCGAGAGTGGGAACGTGTCATTTACCGTTATGCTCACCACCCCGGCCTGCCCGTTCCGGGTGAAGATCGAAAAAGACGCCAAAGAGGCCGTCATGAAAGTTGCGGGCGTGACCAATGTCACGGTCAAAATGGACTCAGACGTCCCCAACGATGGTCGCATGCGCGGATTGGTGAAAATGCCCATTCGCAACGCCATCGCCATCGGTTCAGGCAAGGGTGGTGTGGGTAAATCCACGGTGTCGGTCAATGTCGCCGTGGCGCTGGCACAGAGCGGCGCGCGCGTGGGCCTCATGGATGCGGATATCTACGGCCCTAACACGCCCACTATGCTGGGCGTGGAGCAACTCCCGCCCCCCAATGGACCGCGCCTCATCCCCGCCGAAGCCCATGGCATTAAAATGATCTCGATGGGCCTGCTCGTCAAACCGGGCCAGCCGCTCATCTGGCGTGGCCCCATGCTCAACTCCGCCATCCGTCAGTTCTTGAGCGATGTAGAGTGGGGCGAGTTGGATTATTTGATCATTGATCTGCCTCCGGGGACGGGCGATGCGTCCTTATCCCTCGCACAGGCCCTGCCATTGAGCGGCGCCGTCATCGTCACCCTGCCACAACTGGTTTCGCTTGAAGACGCCGGCCGTGGTCTCAACATGTTCAAGACGCTGGAAGTGCCCATCCTGGGCATCGTGGAGAATATGTCATATCTCGAATTACCCGATGGCTCGCGCATGGATATTTTCGGCTCCGGCGGCGGCGCTCATCTTGCACAGATCACCAACACCACCTTCCTCGGCCAGGTGCCCATGGACCAGAACGTGCGCATCGGCGGCGACACCGGCAAGCCCATTGTCGTTTCGCACCCTGAGTCGCCGGTGGCCAAAGCCTTTACCGAGATCGCCCAGAAGATCGCCGCCAAGGTCAGCGTAGCGGCACTCAGCGGGTCGAACGAACTGCCGATCAACATCGTCGAATAAACTGTCTTCCAACCTGAAAAAGCCTGACCGGCTATAGCTGGTCAGGCTTTTTTGATTGCAATTCTCTTGTTGTATTTCTCAGGATGAGTCCTGTTTATACTGCAACGCAATGGACCAGACACTCACCTACGACAAGGTCTCGTTGCTGCGACTCGCATTCAAGGGGTTGGCCGATCACGAATTGCATGAAATGGCCGACCTGACTGAGATTTGTACATACCCAGCCGGGCATGCGCTATGTCATGAAGGCGCGCACGAGGATGTCTTTTACATCATTGCAGAGGGTTTTGTCTCGATCTCGAAGAAGATGGGGGATGACGGAGCCGAGCGCGTCCTACGCCTGATCGGGCGCGGCAGCATGGTTGGTGAAATGGCGCTCATTCAGAACGCACCGCGAGCCGCCACAGTCCGAACCACCACCGAATGCACCGTGCTGGAAATGGAAAAGCAGGATTTTGAGAGCATCCTCAGCCACAGCCCGCACATGGCGATGGACATCATCCGCATCACGCTGGACCGCATCCGCGCCAACGACCAGATGATGATCGAAGACCTGCAAAAGACCAATAAGGTTCTGCGCCAATTGGACCGCAACAAACTGGAGTTCATTCAGGTTGCGGCGCATGAGCTACGTACCCCGCTCACCGTCCTGCTCGGTTATGTCAAAGTCCTGCGTTCGTTACTGGATAACAAGGTCGCCCAATCGGTGAACAGCGTCATAGACGGCATCATCCAGGGCACAGACCGCATCCACGCCATCGTCAACCTGATGTTGGATGTGACTCGCATCGACACCGAAACACTCAAAGCCGCCGCAGTGCCGGTCTCGCTCAAGAGCATGATCAACGACCTGCTCGAAAGTTTCAAACAAGCCGCCACTGACCGTAGTATCAGGCTCTCGACCCAGCATGCCGAAGAGTCGCTGATCGTCAACGGCGACCC
>CAZJMZ010000114.1:6268-9277 GCA_964547115.1 uncultured Anaerolinea sp.
GAGATGCCCAGATCACGCGCCGTGAGCACAATATCCGAATCCATCGGCACCATCTTCATCTTCCCCATGGCCTCTTCGATCGGCACATACTTGACGTGCGGCGGGTCGAGCGCCACCATTACCCCCTGCTGCCCCTCTTCCAGGCCGCGCACGGCTGCCGCACCAAACCGCAACGCCGTCAGACGGTCGAACGACGTGGGCGAGCCACCTCGCAGCAAGTGACCAAGCACCACCACACGTGTCTCCTTATCCGAAATGGAGCGGATTTCCGCCGCTACTTTCTCACCAACACCGCCGAGCCGTTCCGCCCGCCCCGCTTCCGTCTCCACCACCGATGACACCCCACCGATCGGCTTGGCACCCTCCGCCACCACCACGATCGTGAACTTGTTGCCGCGCGCATCGCGTTCCTTGATCTTCTCCACCACCTTGTGAATATCATACGGATGTTCAGGGATCAAAATTGCATCCGCCGAGCCCGCCACGCCCGCGTGCAGGGCGATCCAACCGGCATACCGGCCCATCACCTCCACCACCATCACCCGTCCGTGCGAAGCCGCCGTGGAGTGCAGGCGGTCAAGTGCTTCGGTGGCGAATCCCACGGCAGTATCGAAGCCGAAGGTCACATCCGTTTTATCGAGGTCGTTATCGATTGTTTTGGGCACAGAGATCACTCGCAGCCCGCGTTTCGAAAGTACGCTGGCGATCGCCAGCGACCCATCGCCACCCACCGAGATCAACGCATCGATGGAGTGCAGGCGGAACCCGCGCACGATCTCATCGCTGCGATCGACTTCCTCTGTGGTGCCATCGGGATGCACGATTGGGTACTTCAACGGATTCTTGCGATTGCTCGTCCCCAAGATCGTGCCGCCCAGGTGCGTGATGCCACTGATGCGTTCGCGCGTCAAAGGGATGAACCCACCGTTCGGGTATTCCTCCGGCGACAGAATGCCGTGAAAACCGTCGCGCACACCGTACACTTCCCAGCCGCGTTTCACCGCCGATAACGTCGCCGCACGGATCACCGCGTTCAAACCGGGCGCGTCACCGCCGCCCGTACTAATGGCGATCTTTTTGATATTTGATGCATTAAAAGCGTTCATTGCCAACTCCGCAAACAAATGAATTAAACAGCCGCATTATACGCCTGATTTGGATCATATCGGACAGCACAACACCCGGTCACACCAATCGTTCCGACAGGCAGGCAAAGAGTACCCATAAAATACCCCCTGACGTAACCCCGCTTCCCACTCACCCGAACTTGCCCGCCATACACGCGCCTTTCCCCATCCCCTGACAGACTCGGTATAATAGCGCCCGCATCTCATACATCAAGGACTCTCATGCAACTCTACTTCATCCGCCACGGACAATCCATCAACAACGCCAATTGGAACACACCGGACTATATCGAAAGCCCAGACCCGGTCCTCACCGAACTTGGCATCGCCCAGGCTCAGGCTACGGCAGCCTATCTTGCCCAATACCAACCCATTACCGACACCAATGTCTGGAATGTGCATAACCGCTTTGGCTACGGCATCACACATATCTACGCCTCCTTCATGGAACGCGCCGTGCACACCGCCTCCTATCTCGCCGACAAGCTCCAGGTCCCATTTGCTGCCTGGGAACAGATCCATGAATCAGGCGGCATCTACGGGCGCGACGGTGAGGATAAGCTTCAGGGGTTACCGGGCAAGACCCGGGGTTGGTATGAGGCGCACTATCCCACCTTTGCGTTACCCGAGTCTTTGGATGGGTCCGGGTGGTGGCGCAACCGTCCACATGAATCCGAAGAGCAGGCTAACGAACGCGCCAAAATTGTTTGGGCCGACCTGCTTGCCCGCCACCGCGACCAGCCCGGGCGCGAGGAGCAGCGCGTGGTCTTCGTCAGCCACGGCGGATTTTTTGTTCACTTAATGTGCGCCATCCTTGACCAGCCGTGGAGGGCCGCTTCTCAGGGTCTCAACTCGTGGTTCATGCTCAACAACTGTTCGCTCTCCCGCATCGACGTACACAAGAACGAGGTATCCATCTGCTACCTCAATCGCACCGACTACCTGCCCGACCACTTGATCTCGGCCTAGGTTGTTTTGTCACTTGTAAATCCACTGTCCGCGTGCTACGCTGAAGGTGGAGGCGCGCCATGAAAACTCATTTCTTTGAACGCCCGCATACCCAGTCTGGCTGGTGGGCACTAGAGTTGGCCATTGCCAGCATCGTCATGATTTTTGCCTGGAGCCTGCTCCCCGGCGGGGCCTTGTTGGGCTTCCTGTGTGGAATGGCCAGTGGCATTTTAGCTCTGTGGGCCATCACTCGCCAACACGAACGCTCCTGGCTTACCTGGCTGTCGCTGTTGCCCCTCGGTTTCGTCATCTTCTTCCTGATCGGGGAATTCCTTTTCCCGCATTGATTCCACCCAGCCAGGCAAGACCCAAAGGCCGGGAACACATGCTGCTCCCGGCTGGTATAATTCCCACCCATGGACAAAAACATTATCGGTGTACGTTTTACCAAAGTTGGCAAGATCTATCATTTTGACACATCGACTGTGCCAGATGTGAAGGTCGGCGAGCACGTTATTGTGGATACGGCCCGAGGCAAGCACCTGGGCGAAGTGATTCAAGTCGTCAAAGAGGCACCGCCACAACCTGAAGGCGGCTGGCGTTCTGTGGAACGCCGCGCCACCCCACGCGACCTGCTGCTCCTGCAATCGTGGCAATCCAAACAGACCGAAGCCATGATCAGTTGCCGGGCTCGCGCTGCCGAGATCAAACTCGATGGTGTGAAGATCGTCGCGGCCGAATACAACTACGATGGTTCGCGACTGGCCTTCCTGTTCACCACCGAAAGCGAAGAAAAGGTCGATCTCAAGTCCCTCAAAAAGGACATGCACGACCTCTACCCCCACACCCACATCGAAATGCGCCAGATCGGCCCGCGTGATGTGGCCAAGATCATCGGCGGTATGGGCGCCTGCGGCATCGAAACCCGCTGCTG
>CAZJMZ010000115.1:0-6094 GCA_964547115.1 uncultured Anaerolinea sp.
TTTGCCGCGCAGGTTCAACTCCAGCCCCGGTGATTTTGTGGATGTCGCAGCCACCAATCCGCCTGCTGCTTTCGGCTGGCTTTCCTCGCTTGCCCTGAGCAATGTCGAAGGGTTCTTCTTTCCTTCCGGGATTTCCTCCTCCCGGCCTTTACGCACCAACTCAGACAGCCTCGCCCGAATCCGCAGACTCCCCACCTGGACCTCCGCATCCGACTCACCCAAAGCGGTTACCACCCCTTCAGCCTTCAACGTGCTGACAGTAACCCGCTCGCCCAGCTTCAACTGGCCCGTGCTCACGGATGTCTGTTCACTTTTCCTCTCGACCGGGGCTTCCACCTTCTCTTCGATGACTTCCACTTTTTCTTCGATGGCCTTCAACGCTTCGAGCGGCTGCCGCGCCTTTTTCAACTGTGACTTCAATGAGTCGATGTTGCGTTTCAACACCGCCACTTCGAGTTCACCTTCAGCCCGGGCTTTGGACAATACCTCACGCCGCTCGTCTTCGATCTTCTCAAGGCGTTTTTGCAGGTCGGTGTTTTGTGCTTCGAGCTTGGCGCGGGCCTTCTCCAGCTTTTCGCGCTCGCGGGAGGTGCGGTTGCGTTCCTTGCGAATGTCGTCGAGCAGCTTGTCGGCGCGGATGCTTTCAGGGTTGACGTCGCTTCTCGCGGCCTCAACAATTTTCGGGTCGAGTCCGAGGCGGGTGGCGATGGCCAGGGCGTTGGATCGGCCGGGGAGGCCGATGGTCAATTTGTAGGTGGGGCGCAGAGTCTTGATGTCGAATTCCAGCGAAGCGTTCACCACGCCTTCGGTGGCATGCGCGAAGTTCTTGAGCTCGGGGTAGTGCGTGGCCACCAGCGTCGTGCAGCCGCTTTCGAGCAAATGGTTCAAGATCGCGCGCGCCAATGCCGCGCCTTCCTGCGGGTCGGTGCCGGAGCCCAGTTCATCGAAGATGACCAGCGAACGTGAGTCGATGTGCTTGAGGATGCGGATGATGTTGGTGATGTGACCGCTGAACGTGCTGAGCGATTGCTCGATGGATTGCTCGTCGCCGATATCGGCATAGACCGAGTGGAAGAAGGGCAGTTCCGAACCGCTCTGCACAGGGATGTGCAAACCGCTTTGCGCCATGAGCACCAGCAAGCCGACCGTTTTGAGCGAGACCGTTTTACCGCCCGTGTTCGGGCCGGTGATGACGATGGCGCGCGTGCCGGGTCTGGGGTCAATGTCAATGGGAACGACGGTGATGGGATCGAGTAGAGGGTGCCTTGCTTTTAGAAGGTTGATATGTGGAACGTCGAAGGTCGAAGGTTGCATGTCGTCGGCCTTTGGCTTGTGACCTTTAACCTGTGACCTTTGACGCAAAAGCGGTTCGCTCGCTTTCAGCGCCTCTGCATACTTCGCCTTGGCAAAAATGAGGTCAAGCATGGCGAGATTTTCCACGCCATACTTGAATTCCTGCGCATGTTCACCGACCTGCGAGGAAAGTTCGTACAGGATGCGGCGTTCTTCATCGCGTTCCTGCAGTTGCAGTTCGCGCATGGCGTTGTTGAGTTCCACCACCGGCAGGGGTTCCACGAACAGGGTCGCGCCGCTGGATGATTGGTCATGGACCACGGCTTTGATCTGCCCCTTGAACTCGGCCCGCAGGGGGATGACGTAACGCCCATCCCGCTGGGTGATGATGGGTTCCTGCAATTTGTTCGCAGACTCGGTGAGGTACCGTTGGAGCCGCGACATCAGCCGGTCATGGGCGATCTTGATCTCGCGGCGCAGGGAGGCCAGTTTGGGCGAAGCCGAGTCGAGCACCTCACCGCGGTCTGAAAGGATGCGGGTGATGGCATCCACGATGCCGTGGGTTTCGGGCAGCAGGCTGGCGAGCTGGGTGAGACGAGGGTACTCTTCGGCTTTTTTCTCGAACGATTTCTTCAACTCACGGCACGAGATCAGCGTGGACTTGATATCGAGCAGGCTTTGCGGGTCGAGCACGCCGCCGCGGGCGGCGAGGTCCACAGCCTGGCGGATATCGTGCGCGCCGCCGATGCCGATGTTGTCGTTGGTGGAAAAGAGCAGGCAGGCTTCGCTGGTTTCGGCGAGGCGGGCTGTCGCGAGGTCAAAGGAATCGGTCGGCTCGAGGGCCAGCGCCAGTTCCATCGAAGCGGAGAAGTCACAATAGCCCTTCAACCGCAGGCGGATCTTGTCATATTCGAGAACGTGCAGGGTCTTGGCGTCCATGATGAGGGGATTATAAACCAGAGGCGAAAAGAAAAAGGCGGACGCCCCGTCCGCCTTCGCTGCTACTTCCCTTGTTTCGCTGCCAGCGCCGCCCCGACGATGCCCGCCTCGTTCAATAACTGTGCCGTGACGATCCGGGTGTTCAGTTTGAGCAGGGGTACATAGTTTTCGGCTTCCTTGCTGATGCCGCCGCCGATGATGAACAGGTCGGGCCAGAAGAGATTTTCCATGGCGGTGAGATATTCGTTCAGGCGTTTGGCATATTTTTTCCATGAGAGGTCTTGCCGTTGGCGTACCGCATCGGAGGCGCGGTGTTCGGCGTCCTTGCCGTCCATATCGAGATGACCGAACTCGGTGTTGGGCAGCAGGTGACCATTGTGGAAGATCGCCGTGCCGATGCCCGTGCCAAGCGTGATCATGATGACCGTGCCGGGATGCCCTTTGCCTGCGCCGAACTTGACCTCCGCCAGCCCGGCGGCATCGGCATCGTTGATGAGCGTGCAATCGCAGCCAGTGACCTTGGTGAACAGCTCATCGGCATTGGTGCCCACCCACTTGTCCGAAACATTGGCGGCCATCATCGCCACGCCGCCTTTGATGGGGGCGGGGAAGCCGATGCCAATGGGACCCTTCCAATCGAAAGCGCGGGCGATCTCAGCCACCACCTCGGCAATGGGTTGAGGTTCAGCTTTTTTGGGCGTCTTGATGCGCAGACGTTCCCCCAACAGTTTGCCGGTTTTCACATCCACAGGCGCGCCTTTGATACCCGAGCCGCCCACGTCAATGCCTAATGCCTTCATCCTGTCACCTCCGGTGATTTTTTTGGAATGTACCACAGAAAGTTCAAAATGTTGCAAGTTTGCTGGATGACCAGCCGCTTCTTTCTGACCTTGAGGCTGGTACCGTCAACCCGATCTTCGCCTGTCGCTGAAACCGGCTTGCAGCAATTCTGTGTTATACTCCCGCCGCTTCAACGGAAGCAAAATCTGGGAATTGTTTTGATCACTCTGACCGAACGCCCGAACCTTTCGGGCTTTTTTGTTGGGCGAGCCGACCTGTGAAGTGAGGCTTTGTTTGCAAGAAGGAAGTGAATCTGGAGTTGTCAAAACTTTCCCCATTATTGGACAGGTGCCTGTGGGCACCGGCCACAAAGGAAAATCATGACAACCGAATTTACCTCCCTCAACCTGCGCGAGGAGATCGTGCAGGCCATCACCGAACTCGGCTATTCCCAGCCGACGCCCATTCAAGCGGGTATGATCCCGCTCATGCTCACCGGCGTGGATGTGGTCGGCCAGGCCCAAACCGGCACTGGCAAGACCGCCGCCTTCGCCCTCCCCATTCTCAACAACTTTCAATATCAAAAGACACCGCAGGCGTTGATCCTTGCGCCCACCCGTGAGCTGGCCCTTCAAGTAGCCGACTCGATGAGTGAGTATGGCAAGCACCTCGGAACGCGTGTGCTGGCCGTGTATGGCGGGCAGGCCTATGGTCCGCAGATCGGCGGGCTCAAGCGCGGTGTGGATATCGTGGTGGGCACTCCCGGCCGCTTGAACGACCTGCTCGAGCGCAAAGTGCTCGACCTGAGCGGGGTCAAGACCGTGGTGCTTGATGAAGCCGACGAGATGCTTAACATGGGCTTCATCGAAGACGTCGAAAAGATCCTGGCGACCACGCCCGCCGAGCGCCAGACTGCGCTTTTCAGCGCCACCATGCCGCCGCGCATCCGCTCGCTGGCCAGCCGCTTCATGCGTGACCCGCAAACCGTGCACATCAAACGCAGCACGCTTACCGCTTCAGCCATCGAACAGCGTTATTACTTCGTCCATGAAAATGAAAAGACCAACGCCCTGACCCGCATCTTTGAGATCGAACCGATCCACAGTGCCTTGATCTTCACCCGCACCCGCGCCGAGACCGCCGCCCTCGCCAATGAATTGGTGGTGCGCGGCTTCCCGGCCGAGGCCATTCACGGCGACCTGGACCAGAACGCCCGCGAACGGGTGCTCGGGCGCTTCCGCGCAAACCAGATCAAGGTGTTGGTGGCCACCGATGTGGCCGCACGCGGGTTGGATATCGACGATATTTCGCACGTCTTCAACTATCATTTGCCTGACGATGCAGAGGTATATGTGCACCGCATTGGCCGCACCGGGCGGGCAGGCAAGACCGGCATCGCCATCACCCTGCTTGCGCCGCGTGAGAAGCGCCGCCTGCGTGAAGTGGAAGCGCTTACCAAACAGACCGTCACCAAGATGGAAGTACCCACCCCGGCCGATATCGTGCGCCACCGCGAGAACGAGATCGTCGAGAATATGAAGATCTGGCTCGGGCGTGGACGCTATAAGCGTGAGTTGGAAATGGTGCAGGAACTGATCGAAGCCGGGCACGACCCGTTGAACATTGCCGCCGCTGCCATGAAGATCGCGCGCGCCGATGAAAAGCAGCGCCCGATCGCCGAGGTCTCTGAGATCAAGGCCGATTATCGCAGCGCCGAGAAGCAGTTCAAACCCAAGGTGGCAGGCTCACGCCGAGACATGCCCGAGCGGAAGGAAGGCTTTGGGCGCGGTGGCAAGCAGCGGGTGAAGGGTGACGCGTCGCATGAAGCGGGCATGGTACGCATGAAGATGAACAAAGGCAAGATGCATGGCGTCCGCCCGAGTGACATCGTTGGCACCATCGCCTTCCATGCCAACATCCCCGGCTACACCATTGGCAAGATCCGCATCGAGGACAAGTTCACGTATGTGGATATTCCTGAAGATGCGGTGGAGCAGGTGCTGAAGCAGAACGGCAATTACAGGATCGGCAAGGAAAAATTCGCGCTGACCAAAGCGGCGTAGTAAAAGAAAACTCCGGGTGTTGAGCCCGGAGTTTTTTATTGGGGTGATGATTATTCCACAACGATCTCGAAACCGTAGGCGCCGGTGCCGGGATTGTTGTCACTGCCCACGATGAGCGTATATTCCCCGTCGCTCTCAATCGTGAACGGTGCGGGGTTGCCACATTGGATGCAGGTGTTGAAAATCTCGTTGCCGTTCTCATCTTCGAGCCGCCAATATAATTCGGGCAGGTCCATATCTGCCAGGGTGATGGTGATGGTTTGCCCGGCGGTGCCGCTGAAGGTGTAGATATCCTGCGCGCCGGGAGTTTCAATGAAGCCCGCGCCCGGTCCCGGTTCATCTTTACGCACGGTGTCGCCGCTGGCGATCTTGAACTCATCGGGCGGCGGCACCGACCACAGTTTGAAGGAATACGTGCCCGTGGCCGCGCCGGTTTGGTTGCCAACGCTCAGGATGTAGGTTCCGCCGCGGTCGAGCGTGAACAGGCCGGGGTCACCGCATTGCATGCAGGTCTCGAATACGGCGCTGTTCGCGTCGTCGTATAGGCCCCAATTGATGAGGTCGGCAGATTGGGGCGCTTGCACCACTTGCAGGTAGACCGTCGCGCCGCTTTCGACGGTGAAGTAATATTTGTCTGAGTTGCCGGGGTTCTCGATGTAGCCCAGGCCCTGGCCGGGGTTATCGCGGGAAACGGTGGTATCCAACTCGATGGTGAATTCATCGGGGGGTGGCACATCCCACAACTTGATGCGATACGCGCCATAGCCCGCGCCTTCAGGATCTTCGTTGCCGATGGTGAGCGTGTACTCTCCGCCACGGTCCAACTGGACGAGCCCCGGGTCGCCGCATTGCAGGCAGCTGCTGAACAGGTCGTTGTTGAAGTCGTCGCTCAGGGCAATGGAGATGAGGTCTGATGTTTCAGGCAGATCGATGATGTGGACATAAATGACCTGACCAGGCTCGGCCGTGAAGGTGTACACATCCATGGATCCGGGCGCTTCGAGCAACCCCGCGCCTGA
>CAZJMZ010000115.1:6194-9275 GCA_964547115.1 uncultured Anaerolinea sp.
GCTTCGGGGATATCAGGCTTGAGCGTGGAGGGCAGCGGCAGGGCATCGCTGACATGCTTGAGGATCACGGCCAGCGGTGTATCGGCCGTATACGGCACGCGCCCAGTGACCATTTCGTACAGGATGATGCCAAGCGAATAAATATCGGAGCGCTGGTCAACGGCGCTGGATTGGGCCTGCTCGGGGCTGATGTAGGCCGGCGTGCCCATGATGGCGTCGGTTTGGGTGAGGCGCGGTGAGGCGCTTTGCAGCAGTTTGGCGATGCCAAAATCGGTGAGGAACAGGTTGCCCTGTGGGTCGATCAGTGCGTTCGAGGGTTTAAGGTCGCGGTGGATCACACCCTGACTGTGGGCGTAACTCAGGGCATCAGCCAATTGGGTGAAGTAACGGTCGATCTCACGGAGCGGGAGCGGACCCGCTTCCATTTTGTCCTTGAGCGTACCGGCATCCAAATAGCGCATGACGAAGTAGGCCACGCCGTCGCTTTCGCCGTAATCAAAGACCGGCAAAATATGCGCGTGTTCCAGGCGGGCGATGATGCGCGCCTCCTGCTGGAAGCGCTGGGTGAACTCGGCGCTGCTCGCCAGTTGACTCGGCAGCACCTTGACCGCCACATTGCGGTCCATGGAGGCTTGATAGGCTTTGTAGACCGTTGCCATGCCCCCCTGGCCGACCTGGCTGATAATGCGATACGGTCCGAGCATTTGCCCGGGTTGCAGTTGATCCATGCCGCGCTCCTCTTAACTTGACCAGGATTGTCTGATTGGAGAATTGTACAACCGTTCGGGGGTTTGTTCCAATTACAAATAAGTCCCAGTTCAAGTCGTAGTGACGGTGACTGTTGTGGAGTTGCGGAAACGAGATGCCAGCCAGGCTTGGGCCATGGCGCTGAGGATCGAAATATAGACAATGGCCTTCTGCCCCGTGGCTTGAATGATCAGCCCGGCGGGTGTCTTTGCGCTGGGGCCGAACTCCAGCAGGATGATATAGGCAGCGAGACACACAGCGAAGGCCACGAAGATCCAACCGTAGCGGCGTGGGTAGGCATGCTGACGAAAGATGACGAAGGCATACAGGCCAACCGCTGCCAGATAGGTGCGGAAGGCCCAAAAGACCAGTTGGATGTGCGCATCGAGGAACAGATCGTAGGGTGTGAAGGCCACGCCGATGAAGCACAACCCCGAGGCCACACCGCAGATGGTGCCCAGCAGGGCGGCGGTGCGGTTCGCAGGAAAGAATGCGCGAAAAGCGATAAAGAACACGATCAGTCCGCTGCCTGCCAGCACCAGCGCCAGAAAGAACAGCACCAGTGAGACGGTGTTGGGCGTGCCATCCATCACACGGATGCGGCCCAGGTCGCTGAAAAAGTTGCGGAAGAAATCGTACCCGCTGGTGCTCTCGCCGGTGTAGGTGCCACCAGGGTAGGTGAACATGGCGATCACCGTCAGCAGGACGAACAGTCCGCAGGTGAGGATGGCATATCTGTATGCGTGCTTTTGCCAGAAGGGGAAGTTCATGGTTTTGTTTTTACACGAACTTGATGCGCCGCGCCGCAAAAGCGACCATGCGGAAGAGCAGCAGGCCATGCTTCCAGCGCGAGATATTGGTGGTGCCGTAGGTGCGTTCGCGGTAGCGAATGGGGAGATCGACGATCTTGAGATTCAATTTGGCCGCGCCAAAGATCAGGTCGAAATCGCCGAAGGGGTCGAAATCGCCGAAGTAGGCACGGTTGGCTTTGATGAGTTCGTAATCTTTTTTCCACAACACTTTGGTGCCGCACAGCGTATCCTTGATCGATTGGCCCAACAGCCACGAGAAGGCCAGGCTGAAGAACTTGTTGCCGAGGAAGTTCAGGGTGCGCATGGCTTCCTGTTCCATGGGGTAGACCAGCCGCACGCCGTTGATGAATTCGCCTCTCCCTGAAACCAATGCATCATAAAAGCGCGGCAGGTCTTCGGGTGGGACGGTGAGGTCGGCATCGAGGATCATGAGCACATCGCCGGTGGCCTGCTCGAAGCCCGCGCGGATGGCATCCGCTTTGCCGATGCCCGGTTGTTTGAGGAGCAGGCTGGGGGTGGCGGGATGCGCGGCGCTCTCCCGTTCGATGGCGGCGTAGGTATCGTCTTTCGAATGTCCCTCCACAAAGACGATCTCGGTCTCACGCCCCATTTGGGGTGTGCGTTCGAAGATGGCTTTGATGTTCCCGGCTTCGTTGCGTGCGGCGATCACCACAGAGACCTTGGGCGGTTGGGCGGGGGTCGGCTGTGGGCGGGCGATGACCATGTTGGAGAGCGCGAACTGGTTGAAAGGCCACAAGCGCACGAGGAAACGATTGGCTAATCCGCCCAAAGGCAGCGGGAATAAGACTTCCTGTGAGGCGCGGATGGCTTCAAACCCGGCGAGTTGCAACAGGTTGGAAACATCTTCACGGGTGAGCCAGTTCTGGAAGAGGTTGGGGCTGGCGAGGTTGAAGGTTTGTGCGAGGCTCAACGGCAATTGCCACAGGCGGCTGTAGAAATTCAGGAGCAGGCGCGTGCGCGGATGACACAACCGTTTGAGTTGCATGAACACGCGCTGTACATCCCATACATCATTGACGAGGTCGGAGAGGATGATGACATCGAAAGTTTCATCGAGCTGCGAAAGGTCGTGGACATCGCTGTGGATGAAGGTGAACTGCGCATGGCGCTCCCGGGCGCGGCGGATCATCTCCTCCGAGAAATCCACACCCACGCCATGGGCTGGGTTCAAGGCGGCCAGCAGGCGGCCATCGGCACAGCCCAGTTCGAGCACGCGCAAATTTGGGCTGACATGGAAGCGGTAGAGTTCGGTGAGACGCTGGTGATACCAACGCCCCAAGCCCTGCCAGTGGTCACGTTTGCGGGCGATGTCGTTCCAGTGAGCGCGGCGGGTGTGTTGGTAGGTTGTGCCGGCTGGGTCGAAATTTTTTGGTTCTGGCATGCGCCGATTGTACTTGAGAAGCGCGCCCCCCGTGCTATACTCCGCGCATGCCATTCCTATTTCCACTGCTTGGGTATCTTTCCGGTTCGCTGCCGTTTGCCATTTGGGTTACGCGCTACG
>CAZJMZ010000116.1:0-7050 GCA_964547115.1 uncultured Anaerolinea sp.
TACAACCGCCCTACCTTGACCGTGGCTCGCGAACTGATCGGCGCGCGCTTGGTGCGGATTTTGGATGGCGTGAAATTGGTGGGTCTCATCACCGAAACGGAAGCCTACATTGGCGAGACCGATCTGGCGTGCCACGCCAAGGCGGGACTCACCCCGCGCACAGCACCGATGTATGGTTCGCCGGGGCATGCCTATGTCTACTTTACGTATGGGCATCATTGGATGTTGAATGCAGTCACCGAGCGTGAGGGCTTCCCGGCGGCGGTCTTGATCCGTGCCATCCAGCCGGTTGAGGGCGTGGATGTAATGTTGGCGCGGCGCGCGGGACGTGATACGTTCGGCCCGGGGAAACTTTGCCAGGCAATGGGGATCGGTAAAGGCGAGAATCGGGTCGATCTGACGGAAGCAGGCTCCGGCTTGTGGATCGAAGCGGGCGTCCAGGTCCCAAATTCGCGCGTGACGAAAGGCCCCCGGGTGGGTTTAAATAGTACGCCGGAACCGTGGCTCTCGAAGCCGTGGCGGTTTAAAGTCAAAGATTGGAAAATTTTGGACGAGGAGATTGCTCACCTGCACTCGCATACAGGTGCAAGTGTCGGGCTATCGCCCTCGCAATGACATAAGGAGATAACATGGGTTTACTTGAAGGTAAGAACGCGCTGGTATTTGGGCTGGCGAACGACAAATCCATTGCCTGGGGCATCATTCAGGCATTCAAGCGCGAGGGCGCGAATATCGGCATCAGTTATGCCGGTGAAATGCTGGAACGCCGTGTAAAGCCGCTCGCTGAAAAAGTGGATTGCAAATGGGTCGAAGAATGTGATGTGACCAAGGACGACCAGATCACAGCCGTGGCTGAAAAGGCCGCAGCGCATTTCGGCAAGATCGATATTCTGGTGCACTCGATCGCCTTCGCCGGGCGTGATGAATTGAGCAAGCCGTATTACCAGACTTCACGGGATGGCTTCAAGAATGCGATGGATATTTCTGTGTTCTCGTTCGTGGCTTTGACCAATGCCTTTTTGCCGTACCTGAACCCCGGCGCTTCGATCATGTGTCTCACCTATGGTTCGGGTGCAACGAAAGTAGCCCCCCATTACAACGTGATGGGCGTGGCCAAGGCGGCGCTTGAATCGTCCACCCGCTATCTGGCGTATGACCTGGGTCCGCAGAAGATTCGCGTGAATGCCATTTCGGCCGGCCCGATCCGCACCCTGGCGGCGGCGGGCGTGGGCGGCTTCCGTGACATGTACAAGCACTTTGCCGATGCCGCTCCGCTGCGCGAGAACGTGACCATTGAAGATTGCGGCGACCTGGCCGTGTTCCTCGGCTCTGACCTTTCAAAGCGCATGACCGGTGAAGTCATCTACATCGACGCCGGTTTCAACATCATGGGCGTGCAGATCGCGGCAAAGGAAGAAAAGGGCGAGTAAATATTCTGGTGGTCGAGTAGTCCCGCACGATCTTCGCAGGACGTATCGAGACCACCAGCCGATGAAATAATCCCAATAACAAAATTGCTCTCCTTACCTGCTGGTTTCGATACGCCTACGGCTGACGCCTCAGGCTACTCAACCAGCAGGTTTGTTTTAACGGTAAAATTCACCCCATGTTCAGACGCAACTCCACCCAACCAGAACCCCAACAACCCGCCGTGCAAGCCGTGGAACGTATCACGTCTGTGCTGGGCTCGGGGGTTATCTGGCACGGCAGCATCAACGGTTCGGGCGGCGTACGCATCGAAGGCGCGTTCGAAGGCGAGATCGCCCTGCGTGGCATGCTTGTCATCGGCGAGACCGGGCGCGTCACCTGTCAGAACGTGCGGGCCAATACGGTCATTGTGGCCGGCGCGGTACGCGGCAATATCACCACGCAAAAGCTGGAGATCCGCGGCACGGGGCGCGTGTGGGGCGACGTGGTCACAACTGCCTTCGTGACCGAAGAAGGCGCATTCCTGCGTGGCCAGATCCGGATGGAAGAAACGGTCGAGTTGGACCTCGAGCCTGCTCCCGAGACCACGCCTTCCGAGGCGGCCCAGGCCGAATCAATCGCATCCACACCGCTGGTCGTGCCTCCACCCGTCGAGCCGACCCAACGTATTATCAGAAAGAAAAAAGAAGGCTAGAGGAGGATGCGACCCTAAAGGTTCCTGAAACCTTTAGGGTCTTTTTCAAACCATGAAATACCGCGACTTGCAAATCCAAACCCAACGTGAAGCACCCAACAATGCCCGCACCGAGGGCTTTTCTTTCCTCGTCCGCGCGGGTTACTTGACCCGCGAAAACACCCCAACGTCCCTGGGTGAAGCTGCGCTCAAGCATCTGCAAACTGTGAATGCTGCGGCGTTTCTATCCACACTTCATAGCGATACAGAGACCTTCTTCCCCATCGCATCAGGGGACATCGAAGTGGCGCACTGTCCACAATGCGGATATGCCGAGAGGCTCGAGTTGGCCAGGGCTGCCAAACAAGTCTTTCGGCAGGAAGAAGCCCGCCCCATGGAAAAGGTCGCTACTCCCGATTGCAACACCATCGAAGCGCTGGCCAATTTTCTGGGCATTGCCAAAGAACAGACCGCCAAAGCCCTGATGTATACCCGCGTGAGCGATGGTCGCTTTGTCTTTGTAGTAGTGCGTGGCGATATGCAAATGAGTGAAGCCAAGTTGCGAGCGCAGGTCGGCGAGATGCGGCTTGCCACAGCAGATGAAATTGTCAGCGTAGGAGCGGCGGCGGGTTATGCATCAGCCGTCGGGTTGAAAGAGGCGTTGATCGTCGTCGATGACTTGATTCCCCTGTCATCCAATCTGGTGGCAGGAGCGAATGAGGCGGGCTATCATCTGCTCAACACCAATTACGGGCGCGATTATTTGGCGGCCATCGTTGCAGATCTGATCCAGGCGAAGGCCGGTGATGCGTGCGCAAAGTGTGGCGGTGCGCTCACCGTTTCAAGCGCCATGACTTTGAGCGAGACAGCCAATCAGTTGCTGGCGCTGGCTGAAGAGCATCACGATGAAAAGGGCCTGACCATTCCTCACCCGGCTGCGGCCTTCGCCGTGTATTTGATGCACGTCCCCGGCAAGGAACTGGACACGCGCGCCAAAGCCGAAGAGTTGTATGCCGGGTTGCGCGAAGCAGGTGTATCGGTCCTGTTCGATGACCGCGACGAGCGCGCCGGGGTCAAGTTCAACGACGCCGACCTGATCGGCTGTCCCGTCCGTGTGACGGTGGGCGAAAAAGGCCTGAAAGAGGGGATGGTAGAATTGAAACTGCGCAGGGTCAAAGAGAATCAACTGGTGCCGGTCGGGCGATTGCACGACCATATCCAGACGGCCTTAACTCCTTGAGGCTAGAAGATCAACCATTGTCGCAGCAGCCTTCATGAACAACACCAAAGTCGGACACTTCCCCCCACCCAAGCGGATCGGCCTCATTCTGCACGGAGTCATCATTCTGGTGCTGGGCGGCCTGGTGGGTTTTGCCATCTTTAACCTGACGCGCGCCGAAGTGGGACCCTTCTTTGTCACCTACCTGCTGACCGCACTGGTGGCGTTTGCCCCCTTGCCGTTCTTTGGGTACCGTGCCTATGCCCTGTTGCGCTCCGACTATTACATCGACCGTGACAGTCTTGCCATCCTTTGGGGTCTGCGCATTGAAGACATCCCTCTCACCGATATCGAATGGGTGCGCCCCGCCTCCGACCTGACCCGGCCATTAACCTTTCCCACGTTTCGGTTGCCAGGCGCTGTCCTGGGTTCACGGCGGCATCCCGATCTGGGGAGGGTTGAATTCATCGCGGCCAGCACACAGAATGTCATCCTGATCGCCACTTCGAAGCGGGTCTTTGCCATCTCGCCCAAAGACGCGGCCGCGCTCGTGCGCACTTTTGCCCGCGCCACCGAGATGGGCAGCCTCATCCCGGCTCAGCCTGTTTCGCAATACCCATCCTTTGTCATCACGCAGGCTTGGGAGAGTTCCGTTGCCCGCTTTCTGTGGGTCAGTGGGCTGGCCCTCAATCTCGGGCTGGTGGTTTGGGTGGGGGTGCTCATCCCTTCGCTGACGCAGGTGCCGCTCGGTTTCGATGCGGTGGGCGCGCCGAGCAACATCGTTCCTGCGGTACGGTTGATCCTGTTGCCGCTCATCAGCATGGTGTTATTCGTCCTTGGCATTACAGCAGGTTTGTATTTCTATCGCTGGGAAATGCAGAGGCCGCTGGCCTTCATCGTCTGGGGTTCAAGCACGCTCAGCGCCTTGCTATTCCTGTTGGCGGTGCTTTTCATTGTGACAACACCGATTTAGCGTCAACTTTCAACTCTCCTCCCATGCAAATCCTCTACGGTTTTCTCCTCGCCCTTATGATCGCTTATCTGGCTTTTCGCGCCCATAGCCTCAACTCAAGTGGAGCCTTCGCTGCGGTGGTTGTGGGCACGGTGGTCTTTGGCCTGGGTGGGTTGAGTTGGTCGGTGTTGTTGATGGTCTTCTTTATCACATCCTCGGCGTTGAGTCGCATGTTCAAGCAACGTAAACGCGGGCTCGATGAAAAGTTCTCCAAGGGGCATGAGCGCGATGCCGGTCAGGTGTTCGGCAACGGCGGGCTGGCCACGGCCTTCGTGGTGGTCCATGCGCTTTATCCAGAATCAGGCCTCGGCTGGGTCGGATTCGCGGCGGCGCTGGCGGCGGTCAATGCCGATACCTGGGCCACTGAGTTGGGGGTGCTGAATCCGTATCCGCCACGTCTCATCACACAAATGAATCAGGTGGTGGAAAAAGGGACATCTGGCGGAGTCTCGCTCATTGGGACCTTCGCATCATTGGCAGGCGCCTTCGCTATTGCGCTGCCCGCTTCTTTCTTCACCCAAAACTGGTCATTGCTCTTCATCATTTCCCTTGCCGGACTCGCTGGCTCGCTGTTCGATTCGTTGCTCGGTGCAACCGTGCAAGCCATGTACTACTGCCCCACAGACAACAAAGAGACAGAGAAACATCCTCTGCACACTTGCGGCACAGCTACTGTGCATGTGCGCGGCTGGCGATGGCTCGATAACGACTGGGTCAATTTTGCATGCGGCGGGTTCGGTGTGCTGACCGCCTTACTTTTGAAAGGACTCTTCTAACTATGCCCATCACTGACCGTCCTGTACTTGTCACCGGTGCCAGCGGCTTTCTCGCCACGCACTGCATCATCCATCTGCTCGAACAGGGCTATCGTGTGCGCGGCACCTTGCGGACTCTGAGCCGTGAAAGCGAAGTGCGCGAAACGGTGCGCCGTTTTGTACAAGCCGATGAGCGACTCGAGTTCACGCAAGCCGACCTGCTCGAAGAAGCCGGTTGGCCCGAAGCCATGCAGGGTTGTGACTATGTGCTGCATGTCGCTTCGCCATTCCCGTTGCTCGAGCCCAGCCATGAAGATGAATTGATCAAGCCCGCCGTGGAAGGAACCTTGCGGGTGTTGCGTGCGGCGCACGCAGCTCAGGTGAAGCGCGTGGTACAGGTCTCTTCGAATGCAGCGATTTCGGCCGGGCACGAAGGCGAGAACCGCACCTTCACCGAAGCCGATTGGTCGCGGCTCGACCAGCCGATCGGTGCCTATTCTAAAAGCAAGACCCTCGCCGAACAGTCCGCCTGGAACTTCATTCGTGGCGTTGAAAACACGCGCGGCCTGGAACTGGCTGTTATCAATCCGCCCTATATTCTTGGGCCTTTGCTCAACAAAGACTTCCCCACCTCCGGTGAATTGGTCAGCACGTATATGCGGCGACAGGTGCCTGGCGTGGCATGGCTCAAAATGGGCATGGTGGATGTGCGCGACGTGGCAGCAGCCATGTTGCTGGCCATGTCTACACCGGGGGCGGCGGGCGAACGCTTTTTATGTTCCGCAGAGACGTTGTGGTTGAAAGATATCACCGAGATCTTGCACAAGCAGTATGCCGCGCGCGGATACAAAATTCCGCGGATGGTCTTCCCGGTGGCGATGGTGCGCCTGCTGGCGCTGTTCGATAAAAAGATCGCGGTCGTCACCAAGTCCTTGAATTGGGATTACGAACTTTCCAATGAAAAAGCCAGGCGCGTGCTGGGCTGGAAGCCCAGGCCGGGCAAGGAGGCCATTCTGGCCATGGCCGAAAGTTTGATCGAGCAGGGATTTGTATAGGCTCTGGAATGCTCGCAGCGACGATTCAAAGACTGGCTACTGAACGGAAGCGTCCCATCCTGGTGGCGCTCGATGGCGGCAGCGGTGCAGGGAAATCGACGATTGCCGCACAACTCAAATCCGAATTGGCCGCGGCAGTGATTCCGTTGGATGATTTCTTTTCAGGCAACATACCGGACCATCAGTGGGATGAATTCACCGTTGAAGAGAAGCTGAAAAATGTCTTTGATTGGGAGCGAGTACGCAAGGCCGTCATCAAGCCGCTTTTGAACAGATGCTCCGCACACTGGCATGCCTTTGACTTTCAATCAGGCTTGCAGGCTGATGGCACATACAAAATGGAGGTCGAACCCAAGCTCATTCAACCAGCACCGATCATTTTACTTGAAGGCGCGTATTCGGCCTCTCCGCAACTTGCAGACTTGGTTGACATGGCAGTTTTGGTGGATGTTCCCATGGAAGAACGGCACGCCCGGCTTGCCAGGCGGGAAGACCCGGAGTTTCTCAAGAACTGGCACAAACGCTGGGATGAGGTGGAGAGATATTATTTTGAGCAAGTGAGACCGAAAGAGCATTTTGATATCGTCACAAAGTAAAACAGGGATGGCACAAAACATGCCATCCCTGTTTTGATTCTGATTGATTATGGGTTACTGATTACTTGCCCCGCCACTCGGTTTATTGGGTTTGCGGGTGAGCACTTTCCACAGGAGCCACACGATCAGGACGGGCGGCAGCAAAATCGGCAGGACCACCACGACCAACCAAATGAGGAATTCGAAGATGCCTCGATAGGCTACTGTGACAGTCTGTTGAGCTTTGCCGAAGGTCTCACCGGGTTTCCACGGGGCGAGCGTGGCAGTGGGGACGGGCGTGTTGGTGGGGGCAATGGTCGGGGTGGGAGTGGG
>CAZJMZ010000116.1:7150-9135 GCA_964547115.1 uncultured Anaerolinea sp.
AAGTTGTTCCCAAAATAATCCTGATACCACACGCGTGAGCTGACGATGTATCCGCCCAAGTCGGTGATGACTTGTGTAGTGCGGCTGATGGCCACATCGGTATCTTTGACCAGCAGGCGCACATCGGCGTTCTTGATGATCTTACGATTGGTGTTCTGGACGACAGTGCTTTGCCCGCCCTGGCCGCTGATCTCGAATGCAGGGGCTGGGGCGTTTGCGCTTTTGGCGGTATCCTGTTCGACAAGATACTCTGCCGGTGCCTCAGTGGCAGCGGGTGCCTCGGTGGCTGCTGCCACCTCGGAAAAATATTCGGCGGGAGCCTCGGTGGCGGCAGGCGCGGCAGCGCCGCAAGCGGCTAGCCCAAGCAAAGTGGTGATAAGCAACAAAAATAGAACGAATCGAGATTTCATGGTCTCCTCCGGGGATGATGGGAAATGGATTACGGCGTTAGTCGAACGACGACAGGTTGCCGTAAAAGGTTCCGCTCCTTGTGAACAATGCCATTCTATTTATTGCACATCTCGCGTTGAAATTCAAGCACCAAATTCGAGACCATTCAGAGAATTGGGAGGGGAATTGTCTACAGTAAGAAAAACATCGACCGCTGACCATGACAGGTATAAGCCGTCTACGGTCAGCGGTCTCGATGAAAACGCAAAAGGTGAAAGTTGATCTTAAAGTGACAGTTACCTCAGAGTGAATATTCTATTTCAACACCACATCTAACTATACCGCCGCGCTTGCCAAGTTCTTCGCATTCTTTACCTGAGATATCATCATTTTGCGCTTGGGTTGATCTGCACTGGCTCGTTCGCCCAGCCTCGTTCTTTGGATTCGAACACCAACTTTGCCAACTCCGCCGGAAAGACTTTTTCATACTGCTGCAGGTCACGGATGGGAACCCAGATCGGAGTGTACACACCTTCCGTCGGGTCGTTGGGGTCGGCATCAGTGAATTCCTCACCGGTACCGGTGCCAAACTCGCCACCGATCCGTTCCACCAAAAAATAGACCTGGCGGCTCTGGTCGAACTGCACGATCAACACTTTTTGCCGGATGACGATCTCGACACCCAATTCCTCCATGGTCTCACGGATGGCAGCTTGTTCGACGGTTTCGCCCTCGTCCACACCGCCTCCGGGGAAAACGTAATAATGCAACCCGGCCCGATGCCGCTCGATCAAGGCCACTTTATTGTCTTCGATCAATACAACGCCAGCTCGAATACGCATACTGTACCCTCCTATTTAATTCGATCTAAATATGCCAAGGCTTGAAACAAAACTGCGACCTGCAAGGCATGACAAAATTCACCACGCTTTGTCATTGCGATGACTTCAGTCAGCGGAACCAGATGCACCTCGATCTCCTCCGCTTCGTCCAGAGCTTGAACGTTGACTTTTTCGACATCCAACGCCAGAAAAGAATACATGGTTTCGGTCTGGATGGCCGGGTTCGGATATACCTTCCCCACTTGGATCAATCTGGATGCTGCGTAACCGGTCTCCTCCAACAATTCACGCTGCGCACCTGCCATTGGACTTTCGTCATCTTCCACCACGCCGCCAGGAAATTCCCACAAAACCGCCTGTACACCGTGCCGGTACTGGCGAATCAAAACGACTTCCATCTCTTTCGTCATTGCAAGGACACAGGCCCATGGACGAAATTCAAAGACCATGGCATCGATGAATTTGCCGTTTGGCAACTCACACTTGTCAACCCGAAACCACTCCCGTAAATGTGTTGTCTCCAAGATCTTCCAAGGCCTGATGGGCATCATGCCTCCTCTGCCTCACGTGCCACACGGTTGATCTCGTCCAAGGTTGCACCTTTGGCTTTTTCAAGCCGCTCGAAGCGCTTGGTGAATTGGCTCATGGCGTAATCCACAAAATCGTCTTCGACCAACCCGAACGGGACTACCTCATACGCGGCGAAGGCATCGCCGATCACGCCGATGGCCGCGGGCAGCAAATTGTTCATTT
>CAZJMZ010000117.1:0-1257 GCA_964547115.1 uncultured Anaerolinea sp.
GTGACGGGCGTGCCGATCAAATTTATTGGCACCGGCGAAAAACTGGACGCGCTCGAGACCTACGACCCGGCACGGTTGTCTTCTCGTATTTTGGGCATGGGCGATATGATCGGTTTGATCGAAAAAGCCGAAGCCGCTTTTGACCAGGCCACTGCCCAAAAAACCGCTGAGCGCATGATGAAAGGCCAGTTCTCGTTGGAGGACTGGCTCGACCAGATGAAGCAAATGAAAAAGATGGGGCCTCTCGCCCAGATTATGGATATGTTGCCCGGGCAGATGGGGCAGGCTGCGCGTCAAATCGACCCGAAAGAGATCGAGCGCAACTTCAAGCAGTCAGAGGCCATTATCAACTCGATGACTGTCAAAGAGCGCCGTGACCCTGATATTTTGAACGCCTCACGCCGCAGGCGCATCGCAGCGGGGGCGGGCATGGAAGTGCAGGACGTGAACCGCTTGATCAAACAGTTCCGTGAAGCGCAGAAGATGATGAAAATGCTGCAGAAAACCGGGGGGAAGGGGCTTGGGCGATTGTTCGGATAATTTTCAGGTCACGTCTTTGACGTGACCTGAAGTTTTTTGGGAATTGCTCAAGGGCAGGCTTGTGCTGCCAGCCGCGAATCACAGACCTGTACCTGCTTGAGATATTGCATCCATTGCGTGACATCTGCCTCGGTGGGTTCGTAGCGGAATGCCACCTGCACTAAATAAAAGCTATCATTACCGGCAATGGCTTTCATGTAAGTGTATTCCTCTAATTGAGTGGCCGGGTTAAGCGGACAATACAACTGCCACAGCGCAAAGTCGTAACCGTTCTCCTGGCCATCGGCAATGGGGTAGGTCTCACTGTTTTCGCAGGCATTGAACCAGTCGTTGGTCAGGGTTTCCTGGGCTTGGGCTGGTGTCAGGCTGTTCTGGCCCAAATAGACCTGCACTGTGACCATGGTCGTCCATACGTCCACGGTCTCGCCTTCTGCCACCATCTCAGTGATAGTCTGGTTGCCCTCTTCGGCTTGATAAGCCACCTTGAAACCCGAAGGCAGTTCGGCCAGCAGGTTTTCATTTTCCAGACCGGTTTCAGGTTGCGGCTGTGAAAGGAACTCGGTCGGCATGGGCGGGACAGTGATGATGGTTTGCGGGGTGGCTGTTGCCAGGCTGGGCAAAGTTACTGATGAACAGGCGAGCACAAACACACTGGTCAGGATGATGATCGTGTTGGGAAAGCGTTTCATTTTGAAAAAGAAGACTCCTGTGGAATTG
>CAZJMZ010000117.1:1357-9085 GCA_964547115.1 uncultured Anaerolinea sp.
GCCTGCCTCTTCTGCGATCAAAAAGGTGTGACCAGGTGTGGTTAATTCGGCCAGTTGGAGTTCCGGTGAATAGGAACTTTCGAGATGGGCCGCCATATTTTCAGCCGTATTATCCTTTGCAAAGGTCTCATAAAAAGTTTTGGCTGCCAATTGGGCCAATAGTGTGGCGTCGGTTATGGTTGCGCGGCGGATGTTCACTTCAACTCCATATGGATCCTCAGGTTCAAAAGTGGCCGTATTGTATGCGCCTGTGCTGGAAAAGGCAACTGTTTTTCTCCCTGCTCTCTTCACGCTCAATTCACAAGTGAATTCTATACTCCGAGCAACAGTTCAAACAAAGGAGATAAACATGACTGGAAAAATCGTTGCACGTATCATCGCAAGCCTGGTGTTGGTTGCTGCCATCGGCGGGATCGCCTTCTTCGCTTTTCAAGCAGGTGTAGCCCAAGGGTCACCGATCACTCTGCAGGCGCCTTCGGGCGATTCGATCCCCGCGCCCATGCCTTATTACGGATATGGATACGGGATGCATTACCGCCATCCGTTTGGTTTCGGTTGTTTCGGACCCATTCTGGCGTTGTTCCTGCTGGCGCTGGTGTTCAAATCCTTCCGCATGCTGATGTGGGGCCCGCGTTGGGGGTGGGGCCATCGCGGCGGGCACGGACCCTGGAATCGTCATCACTGGGAGAACGGCGTTCCGCCCATGTTCGAAGAATGGCATAAACGGGCCCACGGCGAACCCGCTGAAGACAAGAAAGAATAATATAATGCCTGCGGGGCGGGATTATCCCGCCCCGCAACTCCTTATGAAAACCATCCTCGTTGTAGACGATGAGCCCAAGATCACCCAACTCGTACGCGACTATCTGGAGCGTGCGGGATTTTTGGTACAGGCAGCTCATGATGGGCAAACTGCCTTATCTTTGGCACGGACTACCAAACCCGATGCGGTCATACTGGACCTGGGCCTGCCTCGCCTCGATGGGCTGGATTTTACCCGTGAGTTTCGCAAAACATCCAATGCGCCCATCATTATGCTCACTGCCCGCTCCGATGAATCGGACAAACTCATCGGGCTCGAACTGGGTGCTGACGATTACATGACCAAGCCCTTCAGCCCCAAAGAGTTGGTGGCGCGGGTGCGGGTCGTTTTTCGGCGCATGGAAAATGCCGTCAACGCCGGCTCGGAACTCATCCGCATTGCTGACCTGACCTTGGATGTGCCGCGCCTGCGGGTTACGGCTGAGAAACGCACCATTGATGAGCTGACGCCCTCCGAGTTCGAGTTGCTTGCCACCCTCGCCCGCCAGCCGGGACGGGTATTCACCCGTGCCCAGTTGCTGGATGCGATCCACGGTGTGGCTTTCGAATCGTATGAGCGGGCCATCGACGCCCACATCAAAAATATCCGTCGCAAGATCGAAGTCAAAGCCAGTGAGCCGAAATATGTGATCACGGTCTATGGCGTCGGCTATAAATTTGCGGATAAATGACACGATGAAGACGCCCCCCAGCTTTTCTCCACGTCAGCGCCCACCGTGGTGGCCCGAGAATGAAGCCTGGCCACCACGGCGTTCCTTCCGTCAATGGCGGGGGATGGGGCGGCATAATCCTTTTTTCAGGCGGATGGGCTGCCTGTTTTTGCTGTTCGGCTTTTTGTCGCTGGTTGGGGCTATGACGTTGATCGGGTTTGTCCTGGGGCCATTTATTGAGCTTCATCAAGGTTCTTTCGTTGGGAATTTTACGGCGGTCTTCCCAATAGGGCTGGCTGGGGTGTTATTGTTAGCCGCGCTGGTCTTTTCGGCGGTGCGTGGATTGAGGCGCATGTCGATGCCGTTGGATGAGTTGCTCGAAGCCTCGAAGCGTGTGGCCGATGGCGATTATTCCGTGCGGGTGGATGAACGCGGTACACCAGAGGTCCGTTCACTGACGGAGGGGTTTAACGCCATGGCCGAAAAACTGGAGGTGAATGATAAACAGCGCCGCAACATGCTCGCTGATATTTCGCACGAACTGCGTTCGCCGATCACGGTCATGCAGGGCAACCTGGAAGGCATGATCGATGGTGTTTACACTCCAGATGTGGAACGGTTGCGTTCCTTATACGAGGAGACGCATGTGCTCTCGCGGCTGGTGGATGACCTGCGTACGTTGTCGCTGGCGGAGGCGGGGTCGTTGCGTTTGCAGCGCGAGTTTACAGACTTGGCGACGCTTGTCCGCGAGACGGTGTTGGGGTTTGAGACGCAAGCTGCCGAAAAAGCAGTGCGGCTGGTTCTGGATGTGGACGAGGTTGGGGCGGTGAGCACCGATGCGGTGCGGATAGGTGAAGTATTACGGAATTTACTCTCGAATGCGTTACGCTATACACCTGCTGGAGGGGAGGTGAAAGTTGGGGTTCACGAAGCAGGTTCCGGCTTGGAGCGAGGCGTGACTGTCTCTGTCCATGATACTGGCCCGGGGATCGAAGCAGGCGACCTGAGCCGCATCTTCGACCGATTTTATAAGTCCAGTGATTCGGGTGGGATGGGGTTGGGGCTTTCGATCGCGAAGTTGTTGGTGGAGGCGCACGGCGGGCGCATTTGGGCGGAAAGCCAGCCGGGCCAGGGGACTACGATCTCATTCCATTTGCCGTTTGCGGGTGAAACCCGGAACCGTCAGGAGCAATGAAAGATTCTCTGGTAAAATTGCGCCTGCGTTTTCAGCCCGCATGTGTCCTTTCACACAACCTCTCTATGCCTGTCTGAAGCGCAATACATTTCAAGGAGTACAAAGAAAGATGGTTCGTTTACGTTTACGTCGTATCGGGTTGAAGGGTCAGCCCACCTATCGTATCGTCGCCGCGGACAGTGAGTCCCCTCGCGATGGTCGCTTTTTGGAGATTTTGGGCTTCTATAACCCCCGTACCCAACCGGCCACCGTGCGCCTCAAGGAAGACCGCGTCTATCACTGGATGAAGAACGGCGCTCTGCCCACCGAATCGGCGGAGCAGGTGTTCAAATCCATCGGGTTGATGGCTCGCTGGGAACGCTTCAAGAAGGGCGAAGCGGTGGAAACTCTGGTGAAGGAAGCCGAGCAAGCGGAAGCCATTCGTTCCGCCACGGCCAAATAAGGCAAGCAGTCTGTCATCCGCAGTACGCCCACGCGTACTGCGGATTTCATCTCATGTGGAATTTATGAAAGATCTCATTGAATATATTGCCAAATCGTTGGTAGATCATCCCGAAGAGGTGCAGGTACGTGAGATGGGGGGCGGCTCACGGGTCCGCATCGAATTGAGCGTTGCCAAGGACGACATGGGGCGCGTGATCGGCAAAGGCGGCAAGGTGGCCAATTCCATACGCACGTTGTTGCGGGTGGCGGCCGAGCGTGAAGGCAAGCAAGCCACGCTGGATGTGGTGGAGCCGGAATAATGGCAGATGAGAAACAGGCAGGCTCGCCCAACGGCGAGCCTCTTTATTTGAGTGTGGGGTTTTTGAGGCGTCCGCATGGAGTGCGCGGCGAGATCATCATGGACCTGCATACCGATTTCCCTGACCGCCTGCGCAAAGGGCGCAAGCTGTTCATTGGCGAAGCGCATGAGCCGCATATACTGGAGGCGGTGAGACCGCATGGCAATGGGGTGTTGGTGAAACTTAAAGGTGTGGATTCCCCGGAAGGTGCTGGCCTGTTCCGTAATCAGTGGGTGTATGCGGCGATGAAAGACCTGCCGCCATTGGAGGATGGTCAACACTACCAGCATGAACTGTTGGGCATGGCGGTGGTGGACGAGGCGGACCAGTCCTTGGGCGAGTTGGTGGAGATCGTGGAGACTGGCGCGAACGACGTCTATGTAGTGCGGGACGAAGCCGGCAAGGAGATTCTGCTACCGAACATTCCCGCGGTCATTCTGGACCTTGATTTTGCCCGGCGAACGATTCGCGTTCACCTGCTCGACGGTCTGGTAGGGTGACTGGCCTGATTTTTCGTTTGTGGTAAAACTTGTGCATGGACGATAAGAAATTCTGGGTTGGTTTCAATTTGATCAAAGGCATCGGGGCTGTGCGAATGCAGGGTCTCGTAGCGTATTTTGGCGATCTGGAATCGGCCTGGAAGGCGCCGCTGGCTGAGTTGGCGGGAGCAGGCTTGGGGTTGAAAGTGATCGAGCGGGTTGTCCAGGCGCGGCAGACCGTAGACTTGGATAAGGTTTGGGAGCGCATCGAGAAACAGGGGATCGCGATCCTAACCTGGCAGGATGAAGCATATCCACAGCGATTGAAGGAAATTGACCAACCGCCGCCGGTATTGTATATTCGCGGGACGTATGTGCCTGACGATCTATTTGCTGTGGCGATCGTTGGTACGCGGCGCGTGACACCATATGGCAGGCAGATCACAGAAGAGTTGGCATCATTTCTGGCCGCTCATGGTATGACAGTCGTGAGTGGCCTGGCACGTGGCGTAGATGCAGTAGCGCATCAAACTGCATTAAAAGCTGGTGGTCGCACGATTGGTGTGCTGGGCTCTGGCGTGGACAAGATCTATCCACCAGAACATCGTGCGCTGGCCGAGCAAATGATGGAGCGCGGCGCTGTCATCAGTGATTATGCGCCCGGCACACCGCCGGAGGCTTCGAATTTTCCGCCGCGTAATCGCATCATTTCGGGGTTGTCGCTGGCGGTGGTGGTCGTGGAGGCTGGCGAGACTAGTGGAGCGCTGATCACAGCCGAGTTTGCTGCCGAGCAGGGTCGGGAGGTCTTTGCCGTGCCAGGCAGCATCCTGGCACCGCAGAGCAAAGGCACGAACAAGTTGATCCAGAAAGGCGCTCAACCGCTCTTAAGTATGCAAGACCTCATGCAGGCACTGGATATCACACGGGTGGGCGAGCAGAAGGCGGCGCGTAAGATCATGCCTGCCGATGCGGTTGAGGCCAAATTGCTCACCGTGTTGACGAGCGAACCATTGCATGTGGATGAGATTCGCAACCAATCAGAGTTGCCGATCGAGAAGGTGTCGGCGGCGTTGGTACTGATGGAGTTGAAGGGGTTGGTGCGGCAGGTGGGCGGGATGAATTACGTGGCAGTGCGGGAAGTACAATCGGACTATACCGTGGGCGGATGAAGCGTATTCAAAAAATTCATTATCCGTGTATACTTCCCGAAAGTTTCTAACCAGGAAGAGTGCCCAATGAATGAACATACCTATGCAGTGATCATGGCTGGTGGGGGTGGAACTCGCTTGTGGCCCGTTTCGCGCAGGGAGCGTCCCAAGCAACTCTTACCGTTGTTGGGGCGGGAGACGTTGTTCCAGAGTACGGTTGCACGCCTGGAAGCTTTATTCCCGCCGGAGCGCATCCTGGTCGTGACCGTGGAAGAACAGGCACGTGTCATGCGCGAGCAGGTGCCAGCAATCCCCTCAGAAAATTATTTGATCGAACCGGCGCCACGCGGAACGGCGTCTGTGGTAGCATTGGCGGCTGCGGTGCTCAGGAAGCGTGACCCGCAGGCTGTGATGGCGATCCAGACCGCCGACCATCACATCCGCAACCGGGATTTGTTCAATTACCTGATGAAGACGGCGCTGGATGTGGCAGAGAAGGATTATCTGGTCACGTTGGGTATTACGCCAACGTTCCCTTCAACCGGATATGGATATATCCAGCAAGGGGACCCGGTCATTGGCGAGTACAAGTATCCGGTGTACACGGTCAAGAGCTTCAAAGAGAAACCAGATGAAACCACCGCCCAGCAATTGTTGCGCAGCGGTGACCATTCGTGGAATAGCGGCATGTTCGTTTGGCGGGTGGATGTGATCCTCGCCGAGTTTCAACGCCAGATGCCCCGTTTGTATGACGCAGTCAATGCCATCACTGCTGTGTGGGATGCGCCGGAACGCGATGAGGTCATTCGCACGCGCTGGATGGACTTGAAAAGCCAGACCATCGATTATGGTGTGATGGAAAACGCCGAGCGCGTGGCTGTGCTCCCGGCTGGCGGGTTGGGCTGGAGCGATGTAGGTGCCTGGGATTCGTTGTTTGAGGTCTTGCTGCCGGATATGAACGGGAATGTTGCCACAAACACCCAGCATCACCTGGCTGTGGATACGCATAATACACTCGTGTATGCAGGGAGCGAAGAACGATTGGTGGTCACCATCGGCTTGGATGATGTGGTGGTGGTCGATGCGGGTGACGTGTTGATGATCTGCAAGACCGACCAATCGCAGAAGGTGCGCGATGTGGTTGAACATTTGAAGAAGCATAATCAGGAAAAATACTTGTAATAAGCTGTCTTTGCCATCTGGGGCAATGGACGGTACTCAAAGGATGCTATGGAAGCATATTGTATGAAGTGCAAGGCCAAGCGCGAGATGAATGACCCGGTCGCGAGTTTTAACGCGAAAGGTTCGGCTGTCACGATTGGCGTTTGCCCGATCTGTGGAACGAAACTTTATAAGATGGGAAAAACCGACGCGCATGCCGGGCTGGTCCCGCCGCCAAAGCCTGAAAAACAGCCCAAGGTCGAAAAACGGGAAGGCAAGCTTGTCATCGTTGAGTCGCCGGCCAAGGCCAAAACGGTGGGGCGTTTCCTTGGCAAAGGCTACACGGTCCGCGCTTCGGTGGGGCATGTGCGCGACCTGTTGAAGTCGCAACTTTCGGTGGATGTGGAGAATAACTTCACACCGAAATATCGCGTGCCTAATGAAAAGAAGGAAGTGATCAAAGAGATCAAGAAGCTTGCTCAAAAAGCGGAAGAGATCTATCTCGCCACCGATCCCGACCGGGAAGGCGAGTCCATTTCTTGGCATTTGCTTGAAGCTGCGCAGATCGACCCGGAGCGTGCCAAGCGGGTGGTCTTTCACGAGATCACTGAACCAGCCATCAAAGAAGCCTTCTCGCATCCGCGTAATATCAACATGGACCTTGTGGATGCCCAGCAGGCGCGTCGCATCCTTGACCGTCTCGTAGGGTACAGCATCAGCCCGATCCTGTGGGAAAAGGTGCGGGGCAGGCTTTCAGCGGGACGCGTTCAATCGGTGGCGCTCAGGCTGATCGTGGAGCGCGAGCGTGAGATCGAAGCGTTCGTGCCCACAGAATATTGGTCGATCCATGGTGAGTTCAAGCCCGAGGGGTTGAAATCCAATTTCGTTGCCAAACTGGCGAAGATCGATGAGAAGGACCCGGAATTGTCCAGTGAAGAGGTGGTGAAACCCATCCTCATCGACATGGAGACGGCCGCCTATTCGATCACCAAAGTCAAACGCGGGGAACGGCGGCGTAAACCGTCTGCCCCGTTCACAACCTCCACCTTGCAGCAGGAAGCTTCGCGCAAATTGGGCTTTACGGCCAAGCGCACGATGGCGCTCGCGCAGGGGCTGTATGAGGGCCAGGATATTGGCAACGGCGGAACGACTGGCCTTATCACCTACATGCGTACCGACTCGACCAACGTCTCGACGATGGCACAAGCGGAGGCTCGCCAGTATGTGCAGGGCAAATACGGCGGAGACTTCATCCCCGCCGAGCCGCCGCAATACAAGACCCGTTCTGCGAATGCCCAGGAAGCGCACGAGGCCATCCGGCCTACTTCGGTGATGCGCGAGCCGGAATCGATCAAGGATTTCCTTGAACCGGCCATGTTCAAACTGTATCGCCTGATCTGGCAGCGGTTTGTCGCTTCGCAAATGGAAACCGCAGTGTACGATACCTTGCAGGTGGAAGTGACCGGCAAGACCGAAGCCCATGAATATCTG
>CAZJMZ010000118.1:0-9031 GCA_964547115.1 uncultured Anaerolinea sp.
TGTTCCATGTCGATGAAGGCGGCGGTGCCGCCCATCTTTTGCACTTCAGCGATGATGTGCTGGCAGATGGTGGTCTTGCCGGATGATTCCGGGCCATAGATCTCGATCACACGTCCACGCGGAATGCCGCCGACGCCGAGGGCAATATCGAGGGAGAGCGAGCCGGTGGGGAAGGTCTCGGTCTGCATGTGTTGCGCTTCACCGAGGCGGACGATGGAACCGTCACCGTAGCGTTTGAGGATATCGCCAACGGCCTTATCCAGCACGGCGCGTTTGGCGCCATCCACATTGGCGCGTGGCGCGGACTCTGTTTCTTCGGCTGCAGCTTTTGATTTGCGAGGGGACATGGTTTGTTTCTCCAATACAAGTGTAAGGGTCGGATGAGTGTGAAGGCGAGTATAGCACAGATGTTCTGTGCGTCAAGGTGCGGAGGAGCGGTGAAATGCAAGCCTGCTCCTGTGCCTATTTGGGGCATTTCACCCGGCGGCATTGGTATAATCGCTCAATCATCAGGGCTTCCTTTAGAGGAGTGAGCAATGGAGCATCCAACCTGGATCGGCCGCACGCTGGGCAATCGGTATCGGATCGACAAACTACTGGGGCAGGGCGGCATGTCGGCGGTCTACAAAGCGACCGACCCCAACCTCAAGCGCGAAGTAGCCATCAAACTCATTCACGAGCATCTCTCCACCGATGCCTCGTTCGTACATCGTTTCGAAAGCGAAGCGGCGGCGGTAGCCAGCCTGCGGCACCCGAACATCGTGCAGGTCTTTGACTTCAACCATGATGACGACGTTTACTACATGGTGCTTGAGTTCATCGCCGGTGAAACCCTGCAGGACCGCCTGAAACGGCTGGCTGACCAAAAAGAACAACTCCCGCTCGAAGATGCCATCAAGATCACCATTCAAGTCGCCGAAGCGGTGGGCTATGCCCACCAGCATGGTATGGTGCATCGGGATATCAAACCCGCCAACATCATGCTTGCTCAACAGCAGGCCATACTCATGGATTTTGGCATCGTCAAGATCCTGGGCGGCGAGCGGCACACTTCCACAGGCGCGGTCGTAGGCACGGTGCGCTACATGTCGCCGGAGATCATTCAGGGCGAAGAAGCCGACAGCCGTTCGGACATCTATTCGCTGGGTGTGACCTTCTATGAAATGATCAGCGGCAGGCCGCCTTTCGTGGCTGATTCAGCCATGACGCTCATGATGATGCACATCAACAACCCCGTCCCGGATGTGCGCGATTATCGCTCCGGCGTGCAGCCTGCCCTTGTCGATGTGCTGGCCAGGTGCCTCGCCAAAGACCGCGCCGATCGGTATCAGACTGCCGAAGAACTGGCCGCCGACCTGCGCCAGGTGTTGATGGATGCGCCCGCCTCGGGCGTAATCGCCAGAAGACCCGTGCCCCAACCGCCTGCACCGGTCAGCCCAGCTGCCCCGTCCCCAACCACTCTGCCTGCACGCAGTGTCACCGTCCGCAGCCTGCTGATCGGGTTTGCCGCTGTGTTCGTCATCGCGTTGGGGATTTGGGGCATCCTCCGCCCGGGTGCCACGCCTGAAGTTCCCACGTCTACCCCAACCTTGCCTGCTCCTGCGCCGACCCTGCCGCCCTCGGATGAGCCCCCGCCTCCGACTCAGCCGCAGGCTGCCGCTGTGCTCCCCAGCCTTACCCTCACTCCAACGGTGATCCCCACCAAGACCTACCCCGTGCAGATCGCCTACATGGTGATCGAATCGGAGCAGGCCAAAGCCATATACATTGCCGACGCCGATGGGTTAAACAGCCGCGCACTTCCCGCCTCCGATTGTTTTAATACGGACCCAAACTGGTCAAAAGACGGAACCTTCATCATCTATCAATCGAACTGTCTGGGCTCCTACGATATCTGGCGCGTCAACCCGAACGGGTCTAATAAGGGCGTCGTTGTCGGTGATTCAAACTTCGATGAGCGGGAGGCGAGCATCTCCCCCGATGGTGAGCAGGTCTTGTATGTACGCTGGCTCAAAGGGCAGGAATACAACCAAAACGGCGATATCCGCATTTTGACCTTTAGTGGCAGCGATATTTCCTCAGGCTTGGAGGGCCGCGCCCCGGAGTTCTCGCCTGATGGCACGCGCATTGCCTACATGTCCTATGATGGTTCGTTATGGCAGATCTTCGTCTACGACCTCGTCACCCGCCAGAAGGTCCAGATCACCAACGATAACGTCGATCACCGCTGGCCGGCCTGGTCACCGGATGGAACAGAGATCGCCTACAACTCGGCCTTGGGCGGCGGTAACACCGTAACGGGCATCTGGATCATACCGGCCACCGGCGGTGATGCGCGCCAAATTCTGCGCGGAAACTACGGGCGGCCCAGCTGGTCAGATACGGGTTGGATCCTGTTCAATTCGGATGACGGCTTGGGCATCGTCCGCCCGGACGGCACGGGGCTCGAGCAATTGACGGAAGATAACGGGCAGGCAGGAGTCTGGTCGCGGTAACGCCATGCAGAAACGACAAACACCCTCTGCGCGAGGGTCAACGCAACGCCGCATAGATTGGCTGGCGGTGGGGGTGGGGTTCGTCTTTGCGTTGGTGATCCTGGTGGCCGTTTTGCTGGTTTACTACTATCGGTCTGCGCCCACAGCTGCACCATCATCCCTGCCCACACCCGCACAGCCCAGCGCGACCAGCCCGATCCCTGTTGCCAGTGCAACCCCAACCACCATACCAGAACCAACCGCTACAGCGACCATCAGCGTCACGCCGTTAGTGTATATCGTCAGGCCGGGGGATACGTTATCGGGCATTGCGAGCGCTTTTGGGGTAAGCGTGGATGCGCTCACAGCAGCCAACGCCCTGACAACCGACATCATCTTTGCCGACCAGGTGCTGGTGATTCCCGGCGGGGTGGTGACGGTGAATCCGCCTGTGAATAACGCGTCCGATGCGCTTCGTTATCAGGTGACAGACAGCGATACGTTGGCTGGCATTGCCGCCGCACAGGGCGTGAGCGAAGCCGACCTGCGGACCGCAAACGGTATGATCGGCGATGCCTTGTTCGCAGGGCAGTTCATTTCCATTCCGCAGGGTGCTGCTGCGGTGGTGCCGTGGAGATTTTCCAGCCTAAGCGGAGAGCTGCAGCAGGCGTATCCGCTGACGGCTGAGTCTGAGCGCTTTGTCCTGCATTATCAACCACAGACGTTCCCGGCGCAGGACCCGGAGGCGTTGGTGCGACTGGAGTCGGAGAGTCTGGCGTATCTCGAGTCTTTGACCGGGACACAGTTGCCGGTGAAGTACGATGTGTATGTGGCAGGGACGGTCTTCGAGGCGCCCAACCGGGCCTTGCGCGGCATTACGTATTCATCGTTTCAGAAGACCTTCTTTTTGCACGATGGCACCGGCAATGCGGCCGACCAGCGCTATATTGTGACCCACGAGTTGACCCATCTGTTTTTCTGGAACACGCTCGGTTCTCCCGCTTCGACAATGTTGAGCGAAGGGACGGCAGTGTACACCGGCATGGAGTTCATCCGCGATGCAGGGCACATGCCGATCGAGTCGTTTTGTGCGTTGTACCTGCAAGCCGGGGTGTTGCCGGGCGTATCAGGCTCGCTTTCATACACTGGGCATATTCTGGATCTGGAGAATTATTACGCCGCCGGTTGTTTTGTGAAGTACCTGGTGGATACGTATGGGATCGAGCCGTTGAAAGCGGTGTATCACAGTGGGAATTACACCGGAGTATACGGCAAAGGACTGCCTGCGCTGGAGCAGGAATGGCGCACGTACCTGCGAACACTCCCGGCTCCCGAAGGCCTTGACCCGGCGGAATACGTCCGTGCGGTGCGGATGGTCGAATCCGCCTACGCTTCCTTTTTCGCCCGGTTTGGCGGTTCGCCCCGTCAATTGGAAGCCTACCGGGCCCTTGATCAGGCGCGCATCGCCCTGTTGGAAGGTGATCTGACCACCCTGCAAATTCACCTGGATGTGTTCAACGCATTGAAGTGAGACTTTGCTACTCCCTACGCCCTTTCGTCACGATCCGGATCGGTGTGCCTAAAAAGCCATACGATTCACGGATCTGATTCTCAAGATAGCGCATGTACGAAAAGTGCATCATCTTCGGGTCGTTGACATAGATCATGAACGTGGGCGGGTCGGAACGTACCTGGGTGCCGTAGAACATCTTGAAGGTGCGCCCGGCATGTGAGGGGTGCGCGTGCATATCCTGCGCGCGATGAATGATCTCGTTGATCTTCGATGTCGTCAGGCGGGCCAGCCGCTCCTCTTGCACGCGCAACGCCATCGGCAGGACGGTGTCCACGCGTTGGCCGGTCTTGGCCGAGATGAACAGCAGCGGCACATAGTCCATGAAGTTCAAGTCGGAGCGGATCTTGCGGGTGTACTCCTCCATCGTGAAGGAATCTTTTTCGACCGCATCCCACTTGTTGACGATCACCACGCACGACTTCCACTGTTCGAGAATGAAACCGGCAATGTGCGCATCCTGCGATGTAATGCCCGTGGTCGCGTCGATCATTAACAGCGCCACATCGGCGCGTTCAATGGCTTTGAACGAACGCAGCACGCTGAACTGTTCCACGCCTGGTTCGATCTTTCCGCGCCGCCGGATGCCCGCGGTATCGATCAACGTGACAGGCAGGCCGTTCACTTCGATCTTGGTATCGGTCGCATCGCGGGTGGTGCCGGGGATCGGGCTGACGATCGCCCGCTCTTCACCGACCAGCTTGTTCAACAAACTGGACTTGCCTGCATTGGGCTTGCCCACCAGTGCGATCTTGACGCTGTCATCCTCTTCCACCGCCTCTTCCTCAGGGAAGGCTGATACGATCACATCGAGCAGGTCCCCCGTCCCGGTGCCGTGGACGCCCGAAACCGGGTAGGGTTCTCCCAGCCCCAGTTCATAGAACTGGCTGGCAGCCTCCCGCGTTTCACGCGCCTCACATTTGTTCACCACCACAAAGATGGGCGGATACAGCGTGCCATCCTCCAACTTCCGTTGAGAACGGCGCAGGATCTTTGCCACCTCCAGGTCTGGTGAAGTGACACCGGTCTGCCCATCGTTGACGAACAGCACAATGTCGGCTTCGTGGATGGCCACCTGCGCCTGTGAGCGGATGTCTTCGATAAAATCTGCCGAACCGATCGAAAGCGGCGATTTGCTGCTGTTGCTGGTGGGGTCGATGCCGCCCGTATCCACCACATGAAAGGCGCGGCCATTCCACTCAGCCTCCCCGAACAGACGGTCGCGGGTGGTGCCGGGTGTGTCGTCCACGATGGCCATGCGTTCGCCGACGAGACGGTTGAATAAAGTCGATTTGCCGACGTTGGGTCTGCCAACGAAGGCGACAATGGGTTTGGTCATTGAGATTTCCGATTCTTTGATTTACGAGGTAGGTACAACAAACAGCCGCTCAAACTTGCAACCTTACTACGGCTTTGGGGTGGGGGTGGGTGTGCCGGGGACAAAGATAATCACTTCCACCGTACCGGGCAGAATGGATTCTACCAGCACATTCGAGACCAGCACCTCCACTTTCGGCACGAGTTGGTGGGTGCCTGCTTCCAGCCCGGTCACATCCACATTGACGATAACGTCCTGCAGGGTCAACACGTCCAGCACGGGCAGGGGACCCGAGATGATCACGTCCACAGTTTGCGGTGAAACAGTGGCGGCCAGGCCGTCTGGCAGCCCGATCACTTTGATCTCCTGGTTCAATAGCGTCAGGCTGGTTTGAATGGACGATACCCCCACTTGCACCTGCACGGTTTGCGAACCGACAATGCTGATATTCTCGGGCAGGTTGAGTGCCAGCCGGGTGGTGATGTTCTCTTTGGCGTTTTGCAGGTCGAGTGCCTGCGTCTCCACCACACCGGGCAGGGCGTTCACCAGGTCTGGGTTTTCAGAGAAGACCGTAATAACTGGCGGGAAGACCGAAATATTTTCAAGACGATAGCCGTTGGCCACCTGTCCCTGCACGACCACTTTGACTGCCAGATCGCGATAGCCGCCCAACAAACTGACCGGGATGTTGACATGGACGGACTCTGGCGAAAGGCTGAGCCCTTTCAAAGCGCTATTCCGGCCATCCACGATCTGGATACCGATGGTCTGGTCGATGCTTTCCCGAACCCCCGCCAGGCTGACAGCGACCCGGGCCCGCGCCGCCTGCTTGATAAGCGATTCCGGCCCGGCAATGGTCACTGTTTCGGGGTCGAGCGTTTCGTCGCCGGCCTGATACCCTGTGGCGGGTTGCCCGCTGATGGAAAGCTCGAGTGGCAGCGTCCGTGTGGCAAGCGGCTCAAGGGCAACAGAAACAGTCGTCGGGTTGGCAAGAACGATCTGAACCGGGCGTTCAAGGATGCGGAGTTGGACATCCAGTGTGTATTGGCCCGAGCCGAGGCCAGTCATATCCAGGATGGCTTGCACGGAATTTTCCTGCGCGTTGAGTTTTTCCCATACTGAACGCGGGGCGCGTAGGGTGACTTCCAGCGCGGAGGGTAGGGGCTGCGTGTTGACGAGCGATGGGTCCTGCCCGATGATCTCGAGCGGGACGTTGCTCAGGGTGCGTACCTCGTCCGGGTCGGCGGAGGTGACGGCCGAGATCCAGACCGCCACAGCCAGCACGAGGGCGAGCGCGAAGGTGCGAATGTTGGAGGCAAACCAGCGCATGGCGGTTCTACTCGTCCTTTCGTTTGAACAGATACGGAAAGAACCGTTGGAGCCAGATGCGTTGAGGTGTGGTGGCATCGGGGCGGAAGAAGGCGGTGAGGATGTTCTCGAGCCGTTCGGGGTCGATGCGGCGGATCATGCGCCCTGCATTAGAGATGGAGATCGAGCCGGTCTGTTCTGAGACGACAACGGCCACGGCATCGCTGACTTCTGAGATGCCCAGCGCTGCGCGGTGGCGCAGGCCCATCTGGCGTTCGGGGGTTTTGTTGAGCACACCGCTGGCTGAAAGCGGCATGACACAGGCCGCGGCCACGATGCGCCCTTCGGTAATGATGACGGCGCCATCATGCAGCGGTGTGTCAGGGTAGAAGATCTGCAGCAGTAGTTCGGGAGTGACTTCGGCGTGCATCTTTACGCCGGTCTCGATGTATTCGGTGAGCGTGTCGGAGCGTTGGATGACGATGAGTGCGCCGTGTTGACGGGCTGAGAGGCGGGCGCTGGCATCCACAATGGAGCGGATGACCTTTTCCATGTCCACTTCGGCGGTGCGTTTGCCGGTGTTCTTGAGGGTGATGGTTCCGGCGCGCCCGAGGCGTTCGAGGGCGCGGCGTAGTTCAGGCGCAAAGATGACCGGGATGGACAACAGCAGCGCGGGCAGGGCATTCCGCACCAGCCAGGAGAAGGCGGGAAGTTCCACCAGCGTGGTTAACAAGACCAGCGCCACTACAAGGAAGATCACACCACGCAACAATACCATGGCTTGTGTATCGCGCAGGGAATACAACACGCCAAAGAAAATGAACGTTACCAGCAGAATGTCGAGGGCACTCAGCCAGTTAAGACGTTCGAAGATGAAGAGGAGGTTGTTGAAGAATGTCGCCATGCGCGATGTGTTACCAACCCGGCCCGCCAAACCCTTGGCGGACTGGATATATTGTGCTCCCACCCTGTCAGTTCAAGCGGCGTGGAGCGCCAGATTAGATGGGACGCAAGACCCGGTCGGTACGGAGTTGTTTGAAGAAGAGCGCACTGCCTTTGGGCAGCGATTCGATGGCGGCGTCGGTCCAGGCTTGTACGCCAAGCGATTCGGGGGCTCGGCGTTCATAGCCGAGGGATTTCCAGACCGAGTCAAAGCCGACCAGTTCGATGGGCGGGAAGACCAGGGACGCTTCGCATTGCAAATCGCCGGAGGCACGTTCCACTTCGCTGAGGAGTAGTGGTAGGGCCTGGTCGGCGGGGGCTTTGAGGTCGAGGTACAGGTCGATGGTGCGAGCCACGAGGTTTTCCACCTGCCAGCCCGCGATGCCGACCAGTTCGTTATCCAGTTGCAGGAGCAGGAAGGCTTTTTCGCCGAAGGCTTCCATCACCTCGTCGGCGTTCATGGTGCGTTTGCCTTTGCTCAGGCGGGTGATCAACTCGGCGATCTTTTGCGAATCGCGCGGTTTGCCGCGCTGCAGAGTGAAGGCGCCGTCAGGCTTGGAGATGACCTGGGTGGATGGAGCCGCCTCCTGGGAGGGGAAGATGCGCTTCCAGGCATCGTTGACCTGTTTCCACAAGTCGTCGTAGGAGCCGTTGTTGTTGATGATGACCCGGGCCTGGGCCAGTTTGTCGTTCTGGGCGGATTGTGAAAGCACGCGCTGCATGGCGTCGTCACGCGTCAGCCCGCGTTTGCGAATCAGACGCTCGACTTGCACGGTTTGTGGCGCGTCGGTGACCCAGATCGAATCGCAATGGTTGCGCAGGCCGGATTCAAGCAATTTGATGGCTTCGACCACCACCACCGTTTGCGTGGAGCGTTTGACGAGCACTTCCACGGCTTGAATGACGGAGGGGTGGATGATATCTTCCAGTTGGGCCAGGGCTTGGGCGTCTGCAAAGACGAGGCGGCCCAGTTTGACACGGTCGATCTGCCCGTCCTTATCGAGAAGCCAGGTGCCAAATTTATCGAGTACGGGCTGGTACCCCGGCGCGCCTTTGGCAATGACGCGGTGCGCCAGTGTATCGGCGTCGATGGTGTAGGCGCCGAGGTGTTCAAGCATCTTCCGCACCACACTTTTGCCGGTGGCGATGTTGCCGGTCAGACCGATGATGTATTTGCCAGGCCACTTGCTCACAGGACGCTCCCGATGGAATGAGATTGATGGTTGTTCACGAGCCGTTTTATTTTAATGTCATTTTGACGAAAACTCCAAACCATTTTTGTGGTGTGCGATTACGAAACGGAAAGTACTCTGTGTTGACTTGCCTTACGCTTGCGAGTATGATGCTTCTGCCTCAGGTCGGTTGGGCGATCGCGGTTCTGCGTTGTCGGGATCGAGGAAAGTCCGCACTCCATAGAGC
>CAZJMZ010000119.1:0-9003 GCA_964547115.1 uncultured Anaerolinea sp.
CTGCCCGTCTACCGCAACCCCGAAGACGAAGACATCTATGACCGCGAAGCCAATGCCTGCCCGCAATACTTCACCGGGGAAGGCTGTAGCAACCCGGAGTCATATATCAGCGAGTTCTTCAACCGCTTCTGGCTCGATCTGTACCAGGAGTGGCTGGATATCGACGCCGAAGAAAACGAGCTCACGCGCGAGCGCCTGCTCGACGATTTCTATGATACCTATCAAGACCAGTTCCTCACCGATTACGCCCCCACCAGCCCCGCGGAAGACATCGCCGAATCGTGGTCGTTCTTCGTGCTTTCCCCCAAACCCGAGTTGACCTCCATTGCCAACGAGAAGCTCCTCTTCTTCTACAACTACCCCGAACTCGTGGAATTACGCACCAGTATCCTGCAAAATATCTGCGCTGAATTCCAACCATGAGCCAGCAGAAACCACCCGTCCCATCTGCACCAGCGTTTTGGAAATTCTTCACCCTGCTTGGCGGGTTGGTGACCGCCTGCTGCTGCGCCCTGACGTTATACGGCGGCGCGCTCTATGTGGTGGTGGACCGCGATATCTCCATCATCCCCACCGCCCCGCTCGACCCAACCTGCGCCGATACACGCTGCCTGAATGCCTGCATCAGAGCCCTGCCAGACTTTGAGCCGCAACTCTCGGTTACAAATGAAGTGGCCCTGCTCGAACGCCCCGATGGATATGAACTGGCCCGCTATCGCCTGAACCTGTCCACTGGCGAGTTGGACCAGGTGGCACTGCCCACTGTGCCCGATTACCTCAAACCGCTTCAAACGGACCGGAAGTTGCACCAGCGTATCTGGGACTATTTCACCACGCTCTTCCCCACCACCGACCGCATGTACACGGCCTACATGGTCGTCCATGCCAACAATGCACCCGAGCGTTTCGCAGCCAGCATGCAGCAACTGGACGGCAAGTGGCGCCTGCACGTCAATCTGGTCGACTTCGACTCGCCGGCCAATGTGGTCGATATCCTCACCCATGAATACGCCCACCTCCTGACCCTGAACGACGACCAGGTACGCAGCCTGAAAAACGAGTATGGCCGGGACCTGGAACAAACCGAGTTCGACGCCATGCACGCCCAATGCAAAGACGCCTTCTTCACCGGCTTTGGGTGCGCCAAACCCAATGCCTATATCAACGCCTATGGCAACCGCTTCTGGGCTGGTGCCATCTACGACCAGTGGGTCAAAGCCTTTCTCCTTGCCGATAACGACCCCGCTGCCTATGAGTCTGCCATTGACCAGTTATACATCGACCATGCCGACGAGTTCGTCTCCATGTATTCTGCCACCAACCCGCGCGAAGATATTGCCGAAGCCTGGACCGAATTTATCCTGCGCCCCAAACCTACCGAAGACACCATCGCCGCGCAAAAGGTGCTGTTCTTCTATGGCTACCCCGAGTTGGTGCAGACCCGCCAACAGATCATTCAAGGCATTTGTCAATTGGCCATCAACCAGAAATAGGAGGAAACCGATGCCAGACCGCCCCATCCCCGAATCGTATTGGGTCGAACCCGGCCGCTTGCTGGCGGGGGAATATCCCGGCAAGTTCGATGTGGAGCTCACCCGCCAGCGCATCGACGCCTTGCTGCAAGCCGGGTTCACCTCTTTCATCGATCTCACCCGGCCCAACGAGACCGTGGTCTACGACCGCCTGCTGTATGAGGAAGCCAGCCTCTACCAGGTCAAAGTTTCGCATCAACGCTTCGCCATCGGCGATTACGGCCTGCCCACTCCTGAGTTAATGACTCGCATCCTCGACACGCTCGATGCCGAACTGGCAGCCGGTCGGAAGGTTTATCTCCATTGCTGGGGCGGGATCGGTCGGACGGGAACAACCGTCGGGTGTTATCTGGTGCGGCGCGGTCTGTCAGGCGAGGCAGCCCTGCACCAAGTCGCTGCCTGGTGGCGCACCGTCCCCAAAAGCAGCATCCACGTCCATTCGCCCGAAACGCCCGAACAAGCCCAATTCGTGCTGCACTGGGCGCAAAATGACTCCCGCAACCCATGAGCCTTACAACATATTAATTCGCTCACAGGCTCGCGCGGCAGACCGGCAAATGGCAGTATAATCTTTTCACGGAGCGATTTGGAATTGGAAACTTCACAACTCGAACCTCAGGTTCAGCCTGAGGCCCAACCTGAAATCCAGCCGGCCCAGCAGGAAGACTGGCGCAGGTTTGCGCTGGATATTCTGGAAACCATTGTCCTGGCGGTGGTGCTGTACTTTGGCATCAACGCCATCTCGGCCCGCGTGCGCGTGGATGGCTTCAGCATGAACCCCACATTGCAAAACGGCGAATACATCCTCGTCAACCGCCTGGCCTATGTCACCGGTCACCCCGAACGCGGCGATATCATCGTCTTTCGCCTGCCCGGCGATGAAGGTCAGGACCTGATCAAACGCGTCATCGGCCTGCCCGGCGAAACTGTCAAAGTGCAGGATAACATCCTCACCATTGATGGCCGTGTGTTGAACGAACCCTACATTGCCCAGGCCCCCCTCTACGCAGGTGAATGGCCCGTGCCCGCGGGTTCGCTGTTTGTGCTCGGCGATAACCGCAACGACTCGCGCGATTCGCACCAATGGGGCCTGCTCCCGCTCGAAAACGTCATCGGCAAATCGGTGCTGATCTATTGGCCGCCTCCCGATTGGGAGATCATCAACCACACCCCCGAGTCTTTTGCTGCGCCATGAAAAAGGAACCGCCCATGTCCAACCAGCCTGCCAGTCACCAGTCCGGGGGACTCCCCTGCAATGAATGCGCCGCCGGTGTGATGCACATGCGCCACATCACCTACTTCACCTGGCTGGGCGGCGAACTCATCACCGTCCCCAACTTTCCTGCCTGGGTCTGTGATATTTGCGGCAAGCGTGAATATGACGGACGCGCCATCAACTGGTTGAGCATGCTCCTCAACCCCGAAGCCGGAAACCCCAACCCGCGCCTCAAACGTTCATCACGGCCTGATTCCCGCAACCGCACCGCCCCTCCCTCCCTGCGCGAAGACCTGCCCCGCTAACCTCCCATGGACGCCTCGCAACGCACCTATCGTTTCCTCGCCGCCGATGTCTACACCGCGGGATACCGCGTGGTGGGCAAGTTGATGGCGTCCACCAATGGCATCATGGGGATTCTGAACGACACGACTAAATCGCACGTTGAATTGCATGATGCCCGCCTGGCGCGCATTCACATGCCTACCAAGCTGGTGGACCATTTCGAAGTGGTGCGACTCGTCAAAGCCCAGATCTTTGCCGCCTGCGCCGCGCGGCGCGAAGACCTCGGTCCGGCAGGGATCGTCCGCGGTGGATACTCACATGTCGTCCCCATGCCCGCACGCCTCACCACCAGCGTGTACGAGATCGAAGGCAAACTCGAAGTAGCCGGTCGCTTCGATTTCGCCACCCTCATCTCAGACCGCACTCGCAACTTCATCCCCATCTTCGACGGCACCCTGAGCGCCATCCTCCTCCCCAATCTGCGGATCGAGAGTCCTGGCATTCTCTTCAACCGCGAAAAGATCGATATGCTGGCCCTGCTCAACCAGCGTGCCAAAGACGAAAGACCCCCGCAACCGCCGCCCTCTGCCGGGGCCAGGCCTTGAAACAAAAATCGTCCAGCGTGGTTGCTGGACGATTTTCTTTACTCTGCTAACTTTCTCAATTCCTCTTCTCCAACGATCTTCACCCCCAACGCCTTTGCCTTCTCGAACTTCGAACCTGGCGCCTCCCCCAACACCAGATAACTGGTCTTCTTGCTCACGCTGTCGGTCACCTTGCCGCCATGTGACTCAATAAATGCTTTGGCCTCATCACGCGAAAAGGTCGGCAGGGTACCGGTGATGACAAATGTCAAACCGGCAAACACATCTGATTGCGGGGCATCTGCAGCAGACCGCCCTCCCATCGGCCACATCCCCACGCTTTTTAACTTCTTCAGCAACTTCTGGTTCGATGGGCGTTTGAACCAATCCACGATCGACTCGGCGATGTTCGGCCCCAACCCCTCGATCTGCTGCAACTCATCAGTGCCGGATTTGGACAACGCCTCCAACTCAGGGTAGGCTGCCGCCAGATCCCCGGCCATCACCTCTCCGACACCTCTGATACCCAACGCCGTGATCAAGCGCGCCAGCGACTGGTTCTTCGATGTTTCTATGGCATTCAACAAATTATCGGCTTTCTTATCCTTGAAACCTTCCAGGGCCAGCAACTGCTCCCGCTTCAACGTGTACAGGTCTGCCACATCCTTCACCAGACCAGCTTCGATCAACTGCTCCACGATCTTGATGCCCAGTCCCACAATATCCATTGCGCCGCGCGAGACGTAATGTTCGATATGCCGCACCAACTGCGCCGGACAGGCCGCATTGACGCAATACCACGCCACCTCCCCTTCAAAATGTTCCACCGGCTGATCACAGGCTGGGCATTTGGTCGGTGGCCTGAATTTTTTCTCTTTACCTTTGCGCGCATCCACCACGGGACCGATCACATACGGAATGACCTCGCCCGCGCGCTTCACCAACACCCGGTCCCCCACACGGATATCCTTCTCGGCAATGTAATCGAAGTTATGCAGGGTCGCCCGCTCCACGACCACGCCGCCGATCTCCACCGGCTCAAGCACCGCATACGGCGTCAAAACGCCTGTGCGCCCCACTGCCACGCCGATCTCGTTGAGCGTCGTTGTCACTTCGCGCGCCGGGAACTTGAATGCGATCGCCCCGCGCGGGTCCTTGCCTACAAACCCCAACTCACCAGCCAGCGAAAGGTCATCCAACTTGATGACCATGCCATCGGTCTCATAGGGCAGGTCGTCGCGTTTCGTCTCCCATGACTCGACATACGTGACCGCCTTCTCCAGCGTATCGAAGCGTTTGGCGATGTCTGTCACCGGGAAGCCCAGCATTTTGAGGTATTCCAGGATCTCCCATTGTGCCGTGGGCACCTTGCCGCCTTCCGCATGGACGATCTGATACAACAGAATGGTCAGTGGACGGGAAGCCGTTAACGCCGGGTCAAGCTGGCGCAAGGAACCGGCGGCCGTGTTGCGTGGGTTGAGGTAAGTCTTCTCGCCTGCCTCTTCCAGCTTGCGATTCAGCTCTTCGAACTCTTTCACCGGCAAAAAGGCTTCCCCCCGAATCACCAACACCTTCGGCACACTGGGCACCGATGACTGTTTACGGTTTCCATCATTAACCGGGATCTTCAGCGGGATGGACCGGATCGTCCGCAAATTTTGCGTGATGTCCTCGCCCACTTCCCCGTCACCGCGCGTGGCGCCCTGCACGAACACACCATCATGGTAATGCAGCACCACCGACAGACCATCGATCTTGGGCTCCACGACAAACTTCGCCTTCTCGACGCGGTCATCGATCTTCGCGATACGCTCCAGCCAGGCACGGGCATCGTCAGCGCCGAACGCATTGGCCAGAGAAAGGATCGGGGCGGGGTGCCGGACCTTCTCGAAACGGTCAGCAGGCCTGGCACCGGCACGCTGCGTCGGCGAATCCGCTGTCACCCAATCGGGGTGTTCGGCTTCGATGCGCTTGAGTTCATTCAACAACTTGTCATATTCCGCATCGCTGATGATGGGCGCATCCAACACATGGTAACGGTGGTTATGAAAATTGACCTGCTGTTTGAGTTCGTCGTAACGAGTTTGTGTGGTCATGTTTTGAATTATACTTCCGCGTATGCCCCTTCGCATTGGACTTTTTGGCGGGACGTTCGATCCACCTCACCTTGGACATTTGATTCTCGCCTCAGAAGCACAGACACAGCTGGGACTGAATCGCCTGCTGTGGATTCTCACCCCCGAGCCACCCCACAAACTGGACCAGGCCATCACTCCCGTTGAAGACCGCCTCGCCATGGTGCAACTCGCCATTGCCGATAACCCTGCCTTCGAACTCTCGCGCATCGAACTCGACCGCCCCGGCCCGCACTACACCCTCGATACGATCCAGCTCGTTGCTGCGCAGAACCCCGGCGCCGATATCGTCCCCATCATCGGCGGCGACTCGCTGCGTGACCTGCCCAAATGGCATGAGCCACAAAAACTCGTCTATGCCTGCCACTGGATCGGTGTGATGCGCCGCCCGTACGACAGATCCAACCTGGATGAACTGGAAAGCCAATTGCCGGGTATCAGATCCAAGGTCCATTATGTGGATGCGCCCCTCTTGGAAATTGCCTCACGTGAGATCCGCAACCGTATCGCTGAGGGTAAATCCGTGCGCTATTATCTGCCAGCCAATGTGTTCGACTATATAAGCCAACATCATCTGTATCAAGAAAGATAGCCCGTCATTGCTGCGAGCGAAAAGCGCTGCCTTCGCAATGACGGAAGAATAACCATGTCCCTGCTCCTCAACGCCCTATTCTCCACGGTCGCACTCAGCCATCTGATGGTGGATGTGTTCAACAGTTCCCGGTCTGTTCTGCTCACCTATCTCGGTTTGAGCGAAACCCAGATCGCCATCTACTCGACCATATACATCTGGGCCTCAGCCCTCACCCAACCTTTCTTTGGGTGGATCTCTGACCGCGTTGGGCCGCGCTGGCTGGCAGCAGGGGGTGTGTTATGGATGACGGTCTTCTACGCCGGTGCGGCTGTTGTGCCTGGCACTGGTGGCCTCATTTGCCTGATGACCGCTGCGCTCGGCTCTTCCTCCTTTCATCCGGTTGGCACCACCCAGGCCACCCTGCAGGGACGTAGCAATCTCGCCGGGCGCGAGACCACCGCCGCCGCCTTATTCTTCATGGCGGGTCAAATGGGGCATTTCCTCGGCCCGATCCTCACCGGCTTGATTCTGGCAAAACTGGGGCTGCCGTGGCTGTTGGTCTTATCCATCATCTCCATCCCCATCGGCCTCTCGCTGGCGTATCAACTGCGGCACAATCACCCGCACCCCAAGCCGGCGCATGGCGACAGTAAAATCCGCCTCAACGCCAGTGTGGGCTTCATCGTCCTGCTCGCCATCGTCGCCACCCTGCAATCCTGGTCACAATCGAACATGATCGCCTTCGTACCCAAATATCTCAAGGACATGGGGCTGGGTGCGGCCACCTATGGCAACCTCGCTGGCTTGTTCATGGGCGGTTCTGCCTTGGGGAATGTCATCGGCGGGCATTTTGGAGACCGCTTTGCAAAACGCAAAGTGGCTGCCACTGCCCTATTGCTGGCAGCCATTCCCATCTTCCTGATCAGCCGCATTGGGTGGTCGCCGTGGCTGTATGTGCTGATTCCCCTGGCGGGAGCCTGCACCGGATCGGTGCATAGCATCATGGTGGTGCTGGCACAACGCATCATCACCGGCGGCATGGCCCTGGCTTCAGGCTTGATCCTGGGTTTCATCTTTTCGGCAGGTGCATTGGGCATGTTGCTAACTGGCCCCATCGCAGAGACGTATGGCTTCCCCACCGTGCTGGTGCTAACAACCGGCCTGGTACTGATTGCCAGTCCGTTGGCATGGATGTTGAAGGAGACTTCTGCAGGTCAGGCTTAAGTACGAGCAGCTGGTTGCAATCGGGGACATTTGTAACCTCAAAACCCTATCAAACTCCTGTACTAAAAATTATATATAATTTATAATTTTGTCCTGATGGCCAAACGCTCCAAGAAACAGGAAGAAACCGAGTTCATCCAAAAGCGCCCGCTCAAGGATGATATCTTTGACGTGCTGCATGACAAGATCGTCTCGGGCAAATACAAGCCCGGCGAATGGCTGCGGCAGGACGACATTGCCACGCAACTGGGGGTAAGTATGACACCCGTGCGGGAGGCGTTCGATCTGCTGGTCTCGACGGGCCTGGCAGAGCGCGTGGCGTACCGCGGCGTGCGGGTACGTGAAACCGCCATCAAGGATATCGTGGAAGCCTATGGCTTGCGCCTGCATCTCGAAGTGATCATTGCCGAAGAGGTGGCCAGGCACATCACGCCTGAGCAGGTGGCGGGGTTGGAACGAACGATCGTCGAGATGAAGAAACATGACAACTTGAAAGACGTCTCGCTCCAACGCCGGTTAAGTCGCGAATTCCATGCAGCTATTGCTGAAGCAACCCGGAACGACTTGCTCATCAAACTGTATGGCATTGTCTCGAATGCTTTCCCTGATTGGTTGTTGTATGAAGCGTTGTTCCGTTATCCTGAGATCCTGCAAGATAGCATGACCAGTATGCATACCGAACACATTGCCATCGTGGAGGCCTTCAAGAAAGGTGACGGCCTGAAGGCCGCCCTGCGCTCGGTGGAGCATGTGATGGAATCAGGCCAATGGCTGGTCGATTATCTGGACATTCCCGCAGCCTTGTTGCGTGAAAAAGAAGAACAGGTTCTATCCCTGTTGAAGAAATCCAAATAGGAGGAAGCACGATGTCTGAAGAACTCTATAAACAAATGGCACAATCCATCATCGACGGGGAAAAGGAACTGGCGGTCGAGTTGGCGCAAAAATCCATCGAGCTGAACATGCATCCGCTCGACACCATCACCAAAGGATTTGTCATCGGTGTCAATTACATCGGTGACCAGTTCGGCAAAGGCGAAGCGTTCCTGCCGGAATTGGTGATGGCCGGTGAAGCGATGAAAGCCGCCGTGGCCGTGCTCGAACCGGAGCTGTTGAAGCTGGGTGAAGCCCGCGAAATGATGGGGCGCGTGGTGCTGGCCACCGTGGAAGGCGATATTCACGAGATCGGCAAGACGCTTGTCGGCACAATGTTGAGCGCCTCCGGCTTCGAAGTGACCGACCTGGGTGTGGACCAACCCGCCGACAAGATCATCGGCAAAGCGTTGGAGATCAATGCCAACCTCATCGGCATGAGCGCTCTGCTCACCACCACCATGGTGCGCCAGCGCGAAGTGATCGAAGACCTGGATAAAGAAGGCCTGCGCCCGCGCATTCAAGTGATGGTCGGCGGCGCACCCATCACCAAGGATTGGGCCGTAAAGATCAAGGCCGA
>CAZJMZ010000120.1:0-2297 GCA_964547115.1 uncultured Anaerolinea sp.
CCCGCTCGATTCTTGATTCCTTCGAGCGGCGAGACGGTGTAGTGCGGCCGGAAACCGGACGAACTGCCGCCGCCGAAGATGGAGGCTTTTGCGCCGTACGGCCCAATGACGGCAATGCGTTTGACCTTTTTGAGCGGTAGCAGGTTCTTCGAATTCTTGAGCAGCACTATGGCTTCGCCGGCTGCCGCACGAATGATCTTGCGGTGCCTGGGGTTGTTGGTGGCGCGGTCAGGGTGGGTGGCCTGGTTTTCGAAAAGTCCGGCGCGTTCGAGCGTGCGCAACAGGCGGCGCACTTTGTCGTTGAGGGCTTCTTCGGTGAGGGTGCCGCTGGCCAGAGCCTGCTTGACGACCATGTTTGCCATGTAGCGGGCCGGGCCGGGCATTTCGATGTCGAGCCCGCCGGTGGGGGCATCGTTGTCGTAGGTGCCGAACCAATCAGAGATGACAATGCCATCGAAGCCCCACTCGCCTTTGAGAATATCCAGCAGGGTGTGGTCGTTCTCGCAAGCGTAGCGCCCGTTGACACGATTGTAGGCAGACATGACCGCCCATGGTTTTGATTTGCGGATGGCAAGACGGAAAGGTTCGAGGTAGATCTCGCGCAGGGTGCGTTCGTCCACTTCAGAGCTGATGGAGTTGCGCTCGAACTCCTGGTCGTTGGCCACAAAGTGTTTGATGCATGCGCCAATGCCCTGGTCCTGCAAACCTTTGATGTAGGCGGCTGCAATCATGCCGCTGAGGAAGGGGTCTTCGGCAAAACATTCAAAGTTGCGCCCGGCGATGGGTGTGCGGTGAATGTTAACCGTAGGCGCGAGCAGGATGTGACCGTTCTTGTCTTTGACCTCATCGGCAAGCACGTTGCCGATCTTTTCCACGATGTCGGGATTCCAGGTTGCGCCCAGCGCCATGCCCACGGGTGTTGCGGCCGCAGTAGGCGACATCTCGCTCCAAATGCCACGCACGCCATTGGGGCCATCGGCCATTCTGAACGAGGGAATATTGAGACGCGGGACCGGGGTGCTGTACCAAAGTTCATGCCCGGCCAGCATGGAGATCTTTTCGTCGAGGGTCATTTGTTGCAGGAGGGATTCGATGCGTGACATGGGGGCTCCAAATTTCAAGTTTCAGGTTTCAAGTTCCACGTTTCAGATGGTGTGTCTGCATTGTTGACTTGTTGACCTGTGCGCGTTTCTATAGCTCTGAGAAAGTGATCAATTCAATACTGCGTTCAGCGAGCGCTTGTTTCACTGCGGGGTCGGTGAGGATCTTCAACTCACGTTCACGCTGAAAATTGTAGACCGATTCTTTGGCGAAGGCTTCGTCTACATAACCCGGATGACACATGAGTTCGGTTGTGCCTTCAGGAAGTTTGCTGAAGATGTCATACAGCACTTCATAGGTTGCACCGTCGTCATAAAAATCAACGAAGATCGTGTCGGTGGTGCGGATGTTGAATTCCTTGATCAGGCGCGGGGCATGGTCGCTCATGGGGCTGGCCACAGCAGGCATCCCGGCGGTGGGATTGTCGCCATAGGCGATCGGGTTGCGGATCGGGCAACCGTACTCTGTGGCGATCTCGAGCATGGCGTGGAACAGCTCTGGCGTGAAGAAGGAAGAGTGATGATGCGAATCGAGATGGTCTGGTTTGCGCCCGGCGGCATGGATAAAGGCTTCGATCTGGGCGCGCCATTCGGCTTTCACCTCAGCCATGTTGAGATTGGGGATGTTGGCAATGAACGGGTCGTATTTGAAGTGATTCCCGTTCGCATCCACAATGGATGGCACCGCCTCTTTCGGCAGAATGGGCCTGCCCATCGTTAAAACGAGATGGACACCCATCCCAAGCCGGGGTGTTTCCTGTACAGCCACGGCCACATCCGCCGCGGTAGTGGGGATGTTCATCATGCAGGTGGTGGACGAAACCACACCGTTGAGGTGTGCCTCACGGATGCCGCGTGAAATATCGGGCGTGCGGCCATAATCGTCGGAGTTGATGATCAATCTTTTCATGCTGATTCCATATCCCGTAGATATTTTTGATACAGTTCCTTCAAGTGACCAACCGGGTTCTGATAGTAAACATCAGGTTTGAGTTCGAGCTGGGCGTAAGCCGGAATCGGTTTGACCTGCGGTTTGCTCTGCGCAAATTCCTGGATCACTTTGGCGTGTGGTTTGAGCGAACCATCCGGGCGTACCAGACCGAACCAGCGTTCGTGCTGGGCGTTCTGGCAGGGGGGCAGGTCCCATAGTTCAGGGACATAATCAGCATAGCACCACAGCATGGCGCCGGTCGCGCC
>CAZJMZ010000120.1:2397-8976 GCA_964547115.1 uncultured Anaerolinea sp.
ACGTCGGTGTGGGCGTAGACCTTGTCGATGCGCAGGCCGTTATCACGATGCAGGCCATCACCGTGCAGGCCGATCGTGACCGGCTTGGCGGGGTCAATGGATTTGATGAGCGTGACCATTTCTTTCACCCAGGCCGCACCTTCATCTGAGGTATTGGGCCAGGCGAACAGATCGGGTTCGTTGCCAAGGTTCCACATCCACAGGCCCGGGTGACCCTTGAGCGCGCTCACCACAGTTTGAAGTAACAACCGTGAAGCGCTCAACGCCATCTCATCATGGAACATATTGCGGTAGCCCTGGTCCACCCGTTTACCAGCACTGACCACATCACGCAGCCAGTGTTGGTGTGCAGAAGGGGGCAGGTCGCCACCCAGCAACCAGCGCGGGCTCCAATTCGGTCCGCTCATGTGACCGGTGAAAAAGGTCAGGTCAAGACCAAGGCCGGTTTCGGCGGCGATATCTGCAACCTTGACCAGGTTCGCCAGTTTGTCGGCGGCCACCATGTTCGGTTCGGGTTGGAAATCATCCCACAGCAGAAAGATGCGGACGACGTTCATGCCGATGCTTTTGATGACGGCAAACTCTTCGCGCACTTCGCCGGCATCAAAGTTACTCCACCAATACATGGCTTTTTTGCGTGGCCAGTAGTTTACACCGAGGGTGAAATCTGTCATGAGGGACTCTCCTGCGAAATGAACTGCCCTTTACGGGTTGGCAGCTTGATATATTGCGTTGACTAATGAATATTCGCCAAAGTCATCCTGGTCCAAATTCCAGAACATGATGCCACTGGCTTGCTCACGGGCGATAACGGTCTTGGCTTGCACGGTAGGGATGCCGTTATAGTGATAGGTGAGGCTGAAATATTCGAACGTGTCCGTTTGTGCGGCGGCGGGGTCAGCTTCCACCAATTTGCGGTAGGGCATATCTGGGTCGCCGTAGAAGGGCAGGCCCATTACGAGTTTTTCCTGCGGCACGCCGCGGGCCGTCCAAAAGGCCAGGCCTTTTTCGAACTGTTCCATGGTCCCATGGTCGGGGCCGTCGTAGGTCATCACGTTGACGAAATCAACCAGTTCAAAGGTCTCGGGCAGAATGCCGTTGCCATTCTCGCCGTATGAAACCACCGCCATGCTGATGACCTTGTCGGGCATCGCGGCGCGCAGTTCCTGCATGAGCGCGAGGAAGTTCTGTGCAGACTGACCCTCATCGGGATATTCCCAATCCATGTCGAGGCCATCAAGTTGGAATTCATCCACGACCGCTTTGAGGTTCTGGACAAAAGCGCTTCGTAACTTCGGGTCGGCTGCCACGGTTTCGAATTGCGCATCCCAGCCCCAGCCTCCCACCGCGATCTGCACCTTGACGTTAAACTGGCGGGCCATACCAACAATGTTCTTGAGCTTGAAGCTGTTCGGCACCGGGTTGAAGGTGCCATCCTCTTTCGGGGTGAGGAACGAGTAGTTGATATGGGTCAATTTGGCGTAGGGGATGACGCTTTCGACAATGGCGTCGGTGGCGTAGGCCACGATGCGAAACTGCTGAGGGGTGGGTGTGGCTGTGGGTGGTGGGACGACGGTCACGGTGGGGGCGGGGGTGGGCGAGGGTGTGGCCGGGGCGGCGCACGAGGTCAAAAAAAGGAGCAGCAAGCTGAAGGTGGAGAAGATGCGGCGCATGGTTTTCATCCCAGCGTCAGATTAAGACGTTCAGCCAACAGGTTCATGCTGCGGGTGACAAGCGCATCCAAGTCTGCGCCGGGTTGATGCATGAGTTCTTTGGCGAGAGCGCCCAATTCGGCGCCGATCTGAAATTCGATGCGGCGCCAGAGCGCGATCGGGCGATACGAGCGCCCGGTGGAGATGAGCTGGAGCATGACCGGCCGCAGGGGGTGATCGCCGCGAAAGAGTTCATCGAGCGCATCGGTGCGGGAGGGGAGTACGAAGGCTTCGCGGGCGAGTTCGAGCATGGTTTGTTTGCGGGCGAGGAATTCGACCAGCTTTTGGCAGGCTTCGAGTTTTTCAGGGTAGCCCTGCGCAGAACGCCAGATGACCACACTGCTGCCGCCCGACCATGGAATGCTCATGAGACTGGCCGCGCCGATCTGCTGCATGGCTTGTGGGTCATTTTGGTAAGCACTCAGGAAGGAGTGCGGGTCGGTGATGACGGCGGCGGCCTTGCCTTGCACGAGGGCCTCTAGGCATTGGTCTGCGCCGAGGTACTCGGTGGCAGGCACACGGCGCAGGAGCGTGAGGAACGCTTTGACACCGGCGAGCGAGGCTGGTGCGTTGAAGACCACCTGTTTGCCACGGTTGTCCATGAGGTGCCCGCCCGAACTCCATACCCACGAAGCCAGCATGTGGACCAGGTCGGTATACGGACGACTGGTGACCGGCATAAGCCAGGCGTGTTCGACAGCGTGCAGCGCTTCCAGTTTTTGTACGGTTTGTTCAAAAGCCAGGGGGGTGGCAAATGCAGACGCCGGATGCAACCCCGTTCGTTCAAGCAGGTCTTTGCGATAGGCCACAATGTACATGTAGGTGCTGAGCGGAATGCCGTAGGTCAGCCGGTCTTCTTCAGCGGTGGCGCTGGCCCACGCCGAGTGGACAAAGGTCTGCTCGCCGCCGACCTTGGCGATCAGGTTGCGGTGGATGGGGCTGATGGCGTTCATGGTCATCAGGCTGCTGACCCAGGTGGAGCCGACATGTGACATGTCTGCTCCCTGACCCTGCGTGGCGATGGCGATGAGGTCGCTCCAGGCGGTGTTCCATTCCATACGTTTCAAGTGCACGTTCACGCCAGTTTCACGGGTGAACGCTGTGATCAGGCGCTCGGTGGCGTAATAGTCCACATCGGCATCGGGGATCAGGGAATACTCGATCGTGGTCATCCTTCCCTCACAACCGACTCACGCGCTTTGCGTGTGGTCTCGAATAAAGCTTGGCGGATCTCAGGTGAGACTTTCAGCCCGGCAGCTTCCATGCCGAGGATGACTGCCCCCATCACAGGAGGGGCTTGCAGGCGTACCAGCCGTGCACCCGGCGCCAGCGCATGGATCGTTTCGCGCATGGGCTCAATGAGCAATGGGCCGCCCTCGAACATGCTGCCGGTCATGACCACATCGAAGCTCAGCGCTTGGAAACCGAGTTGTCGCACCACGGCGTTGACCATTTCGCCCAATTCCACACCCGCCCAGCGGATGAGGTCACGCGCTACAGGATCACCACTGCGCGCCACCTCAAACACCAGCGGCGCAGCTTCAGCGCCCACCTGGTATTCATACGTGGTATAGCCGCGGATCAAGTCGTTCAAGTCTTTGGCTCCCGCATGTTTGACCATGGCGTTGGCGAGTTGTGTGGCAGGTCCGCGTTGGCTCCAGGCGTAACCTATCAGTTGCATGCAACGATGCACCAGTTCCGAGCCGCCCGCGCCTTCACCCATCGTCACGCCGTGCCCGGTCACGCGTCCTTCGAGCTTGTGGTCACGATCCCAACCGCGGCAGTTGCAACCGGTCCCTGAGACGACAACCACGCCCCAGCCTTCCTCGGCGCCTGCCACCAACCCGGGGATCGTATCGTTGACAAATTGATATGGAGCGCGCAGACCAAGCCGCTCGATCACCTCGGCAATGGTTGCGTATTCAGACGGCCAATCGTATCCGGCCACACCGAAGCCTGCCCCTGCCACATCAGCCTTGTTCAACCCTGCAGCCTGCAGTGCCTGAGCGAGCGCGTCGTGCATGGCAGCATACATTCCTTCATAGCCGACTGTTTCGTGGTTGCCTGGTCCGCTCTCGCCAAAGCCAAGCGCGCGCCCGTGTTCATCCACGATACACATATGGGTTTTAGTTGCGCCCAGATCGGCGCCTAGATAGTAGGGCATGAGGTGTGGTAGCCTGCTTCTATCACTTCCAGAATTGTGGCAGGTGTTCCTTATGGGTTTCGAGCAGGTCGTCGAGCACGGCTTGTACCTTGTCGGCTTTGGGGCCGATGGGGTTGGCCAGCAGCGCTTGATATGCTGCTTCGCGATCGCCGTGTACGGCGGCTTCCACGGTCAGCATTTCGTAGGCTTTGACCGCTGAGATCAGGCCGAACTGTGAGAGCGGCAGGGGCTCGGTGGGGATGGGGGTGATGCCGCTCTTCTTAACAGTGGATGGAATTTCCAGCACCCATTCGGCCGGCCACGCTTTGACCGCACCGTTGTTCTTGATGTTGACCACGTGTGTTTCGCCAAGATCGTTGTAATGGGCGTTCAATAGTTGAGTGGCAACTGTCGAGTAGTAGGCGCCGCCGCGCTTCATCAAGTCGGCAGGCGGTTCGTTAAGTGCAGGGTCAGCATATTCACGCAGCAGGTCTTTTTCGATCTCGATCACTGCCTCAGCTCGTGAAGGTGGCCACTTTTCCTGCTCCTTGAGTTTCTTGTCAGTGTGATAGAAGTATTGCAGGTAATAGTTGGGGATCATGCGCAGCACTTCGATGGTGCGCGGGTCCCATTCGGGGTGTTCTTCCTGCTTGAGTTCCTCGATGAAGCCTTGAATGACCTGCGGCCAGACATCCTCGCCTTCCACGGTGAAGCCGCGATGCCAGGTGAGATGGTTCAGGCCGAGTGTTTTCAGTTCAGCATGATTTGGATCGATCTTCTTGCCCGTGGCTTTCTCCAGGCCCTCGATGATGTTCATCTTGGTCGTGATGGGCACATTGCATACCCCCACGGCGGGCACATCGGGGGCGTATTGGCTGAGCGCCTGTGTTACCAGCCCGGCTGGATTGGTGAAGTTGACGAGCATGGTGCCGGGTTGTGCCACTTCGCGGATATCTTTGGCGATGCTCAGGATCACAGGGATGGTGCGGAGCGCCTTGGCCATGCCACCAACGCCGGTGGTCTCCTGGCCGATCAGGCCATGTCGCAGGCCGAGATATTCGTCGCGGCGGCGGGCTTCCATGTGACCGACACGCAATTGTGTGGTGACATACGAAGCGCCGGTGATGGCTTCGCGCTGATTTGTAGAGAGGAATACCTTGAAAGGTGAACCTTTGGCTTGCACCATGCGTTGCGCGAAGCCTCCGACCACGTCCAGCCGTTCCTTGTCAATGTCCATCAGCCACAGCTCGTCCACGGGGAATTTCTCCACGCGCGCGAGGAAACCATTGACTAGCTCAGGGGTGTAGGTGGAGCCGCCACCGATCACGGTCACTTTCAACATACAGAACTCCTTGTAGGTTACTTGAAGACCAGCAATGTTACTGATTCTTTGGGCAGAGTGAGATTGTCGCCATTGGTAAAGGCAGGCAGGGTGATGGCCTCCGCCTTGGTGTCACGGTCGAAGAAGTAGGCTTCCTGCAACGCGAGCGCATCCCCGCCGCCAAGTTGCAGGGGTTTGGTTACTTCATCGCCCAAGTTGACCAGCATTACAGTCACGCTGCCGTCATCACGTTTGGCGGCAAAGACCGAGACGAATTGTGTGTCTGAGTTGGTGGCCAGCAAATGGTTGCCAAATTTCTTCCACATCGTGAAGGTGTAATATGATGGGCGAATATCGAACGAAGTGAGCATGCCCAGGCCGCCGTTATTGTCTTTAAGCAGCCAGTACGTGAGGATCTCGGGTTTGTTGCGCAGCAGGCGGCCGTACACATCGGCCAGCCAGAGCGCGCTGTAGAACGAATCGGGCGAAGTCTCTGTGCCGACATTGGCGGAATAATGGGAGTTGTATTCGGTCACCCCGACGGGCAGGTCTTTGCCGGTGACTTCCTTGATGATGCGGCGCAGGTTGGGCAGGGTGTTTTCCCACTCAGCGGTGTTGGCGCGCATATCTTCCCAGGTAGGGCTTCCACAACCTTGGCAGGCGGGAAATGGGTAACGGTGGACGGTAACCACATCGACCATGTCGCCGTTGAGCTTGAGGAATTCCCGCAGGTAGGCTTGCGCGTCACCTTCGGATGGATTTGTGGTCGTGGGGTCGCCGACGAACTGGCTGATATCAGGCCCGTAGAACAGGATGGTGGGGTCCACGGCTTCCATGGCGGTGGCGAACTCGCGCCAGACTTTGGCGTAGCGTTCGGGCGTCCACTTTTCGTCCACGTTGTAGTTGGGGTCGTTGTCGTACAGATTGGGTTCGTTGCCGATGTTCCAATATTTGACGCCATAGCCCATTTTTACGTTGACGTAGCGGACGATCTCGGCGGCTTTTTCGGGTGAACCGTTCGGCACGCGGACCGTGATACTGGGCGTTGCGCCGATCTTTTGAGCCTGCGCCATGTAGAAATCGATCTGGGTCGAGCGGAGGTCGTTCTGGTCGCTCCAGGCGCCGCCGGGCCAGCGGATAAAGGTGATGCCCAGTTCGATGGTTTTTTCGAAGGCGTCGAGGCTGAAGTCGGACCAGGGTCCATGGTTGCCGCCGAGGGTGTAAGGGCTAAGTTGACCGAGGTCTTTGGTGGTATCAACCCAGAGAATGCCGGGGGGGCCGGCTGGCGTGGGGGAAGGAACAGGCGTTTCGGTCGGCGGAGGCGCAACAGTCTCAGTGACAGCAGGGGCGGTCTGACAGGCTGTCACTGCAATGAGAAGCAGGAGGATAAAAAAGCGGGACAG
>CAZJMZ010000121.1:0-7182 GCA_964547115.1 uncultured Anaerolinea sp.
CGCATGGCGGCGATCAGGTCAACTTCTTTGTTGGTGAGAGCCAAATCATCTGTATCACCCACGCCTTCGGCGTAGGGTCTTTCGGCGATGATAACGATGCCAACATCGGCCTTGAGCGGGTTACCAGCTGTGTCCTTGTACTCGCTGAAATCGCCATTGCGGTTGTACTCAATGCGGCTCCCACTGTTGAGCGCGGCACGCAAACCACTGAAGATGGTGGTGCCTTCGTTCTCGTTGCCAACCTTGCCCTGCCATTCGAGCGTCCAACCGCCAGATTGCAAGCCGAGGTCGTTGCCGCCCTGGCCCGCCACAAAGATGACCGGCGTATCTTTGCTGAGCGGCAGGACGTTGTTGTCGTTCTTGAGTAGCACCAGCGATTCGCGCACGGCCTGACGGGCCAGTTCAAGATGCTCGCGGGAGCGGACGGTGGCCTGGAACTTAAGGTCAGGCATGGGGTGTTCGAACAGGCCCAAACTGAGTTTGACGCGCAGGATCCGGCGCACGGCTTCGTCGATGCGGGCTTCGGGCACGTCGCCATTTTCCACGGCGCTTTTCAACGTCTCGATGAATTTGACATAATCGTATGGCACCATGTTCATGTCCACCCCGGCATTGACAGACGCCACGATGGAGGCGTAGTAATCATCGGGGATGATCTGGTCCATGGCTTGCCAGTCAGAGACGATGAAACCCTTGAAGCCGAGTTCACCGTTGAGCACATCGGTGAGCAGGCCGCGTTGGGCGTGCATCTTGGTGCCCTTCCAGCTGCTGTACGAAACCATGATGTTGAGTGCCCCGGCTTCCACCGCGCTTTGGTAGGGAGGCAGGTACAACTGGCGCACGGTTTCTTCGGGCACCTGCATGTTGCCCTGATCGAGCATGTAGCGGACGTTCATGTTGCTGGTGCGTGAAGAGCCCCAGATGGTGCCGCCATCGCCGAGGAAGTGCTTGGGCGTGGCGAGCGTGAAGATGGTCTGGCCGGGAGCGGGGGTATCACCGGGTTGCAAGGTTTGCATACCGCGGACGTACGCTGTACCGAGGGTTGTGACCAACGCCGTATCTTCGCCAAAGCCTTCATAGGTGCGACCCCAGCGCACATCCTGTACCACAGCCACGACCGGCGAGAAATTCCACGGGATGCCCGTGGCCAGGATCTCCTCGGCCGTGGCACGGCCGATCTGTTCGACCAGGGCCGGGTCGTTCGTGGCGCCCAACCCGATATTGTGCGGGAAGATGGTGGCGTTCTTTAGATTGCCGTGACCATGTACCGCGTCTACACCATAGAGCATGGGTATCTTCAGGCGGGTTTGCAGGGCTTCGTTCTGAAAACCTGCCACCATGTTGTACCATTCCTGTGTGGTGTTGTTGGCGGGCGACCCGCCACCGCCACTCAAGATGGACCCGATGTAATACTTGGTAATATCGCCGGGTTGGATGCTGTTCTTTTCCACTTGCGTCATCTGCCCGATCTTTTCATCGAGCGTCATGCGTTTGAGCAGGTCTTCCACACGGACTTCAATGGGTTGGGAAGGATCGGTGTACAGCACTTTGTCTGTGGCCGAGCTGGTCGTGGCGACGGCAGTGGGCGCAACGGGCGTAGCCGCCGAGCCCGCGCAGGCTGAAAGTAACAAGGAAAGCAGAAAGAGGAAAGAAAGAATTTTTTTCATTGTAAGTATTTGCTCGTTCGATCGTGAATCGTTGATCGCATTGTCACCTGCGGTCCATGTTCTTCACACTACCAAACCGTCCTTAAGCGTCAGCACTTCATGGACGTACGCATCCACCAGGGCATCGTGTGTCACCATCAGCATCGAAATGTGCTGCGCCTCCACCAACTCACGGAAGAAGGTCAGCAATTCGCGGGTGGTCTTGCTGTCCAGTTCGCCGGTGGGTTCATCGGCCAGGATCAACTGCGCCTGGTTCGCCAGCGCCCGTGCAATCGCCACGCGCTGCTGCTGCCCGCCCGACATTTCATATGGGCGGTGGTCCTTCCATTTCGAGAGCCCCACCAGCTCCAGGCATTCCAGCGCGCGGGCATGGCGGGTTGCATGATCGTCGCCTTTGATGCGCAGCAGCAACTCGATATTTTCATATGCCGAAAGCGTGGGCAGTAACCCGAATGATTGGAACACCAGCCCGATCTTTTCCCGCCGCCATATGGTCAACGCGGCGTCGCTCATTTGCATGATGTCCTGCCCAAGCACCAAGGCAGCGCCCGAGGTCGCTTTATCAAGCCCGGCCAGACAATTCAACAGCGTGGTCTTGCCCGAACCCGAGCGGCCTTTCAACGCCACGAACGCGCCCGCCTCCACGCGCAAATTCACACCGCGCAAGGCCGCCACTTCCGCGCCGGTCTTCGACGTGTATACACGTTTCAACTCATGAGTTTCGATGACCAGACTCATCGCTTCAGCCTCTTTTGTATCCCGGACATTATCCGTGCCCACCCCTGACTCAACTTCGATGGACCTTGCAGCGCTTCCTCCTCAGCCGCCGCCTGCTCAGTGGACGAGGCGCCCGTTTCATCCCTGTGACCTGCACCCTCCGGCTTGCGGATGAGGATGCCCTCCGCGGTGGTCTCGATGGTCACGCGGCGGTGAATGTTGAACAGCTCGAGATACTCGCGCGGGAGTTGCACCCGGCCGGCCGCATCGAGCACGGCCAGTTCCACATGATGCTCGCCGCCGTCCTCTTTTTGCACGCGCACGGTCTCGCTGGCCAGCTTGCCGTCACGCACGGCCACCACCCGGTCCACGTGGCGGGCAATTCCTGGGTCGTGTGAAACGATCACCATCGTGAGTCCGAGGCGGGTGTTCAGGTCCCGCAACAGGTCGTAGATGAGTTGTGCAGTGGCGGTGTCCAATTCGCCGGTGGGTTCATCGGCCAGCAACAGCGAAGGTTCATTCGCGAGCGCAATGGCAATGGCCACACGTTGCTGCTCGCCGCCCGAGAGTTCCTCCAGCCGGTGCCCGGCCCGCTCCTTGAGATTGACCAGTTCCAACAGATCCAGCGCCCGTTTGCGTGTGGAGGTGCCCACCCGCCCCGAAAGCGTGAGCGGCAATTCCACATTCTCCGCTGCGGTGAGGTAGGGGATCAAATTGCGCGCGCCATGCTGCCAAACAAAGCCCACCTGTTCGCGGCGATAGGCATCCAATGCCGATTCGCTCAACAATCCCAGATCGTGTTTACCAACGAGCGCCCGCCCGCCGGTGGGACGGTCCAGCCCGCCGAGCACGTTGAGCAGGGTCGATTTGCCGCTTCCGCTGGCACCGACGATGCCCAGCATCTCGCCTGTGTGGACGGTGATATCAAGCCCTTGCAAGGCCTGCACTTCCACAGAGACGCCGCCCGCGTTGGTGATGCGGTAGATCTTGACCAGGTTTTCGCATGAGATGAATAATTCGGCCATTAGGTGGTCTCTCCCAACTTGATGGCCTGGAAGATCTTCATACGCACCAGCAGGGCTGAAAGCACGCCCAGCGCAGCCAGGAAGAGCAGGGTGAACAGGATGTAGATCTCCGCAATGGACGACCATGCGATCTGGATCTGGAACGGCGGGTATTGTGACTGCGCGCTCGCGCCGATCTGCAGGAACGGCACGAACAGACGGCTGGCGAACACGCCCAGCGCTGTTCCCACACCGATGCCCAGCATTACGAGAAAGGCCAATTCGGCGGCGAGCAGGGCGGTCATCTGTTGGATGGAGAGGCCAATGGCGCGCAGCATGCCCATCTCGATAAAGCGGCGGCGGAAGGAGAACAGCGCATACAGCAAAAAGCCCAACACAGTGAGCAGGGCTGAGGCAACAAAACCCACCGAGAGCAAACCGAAAAGTCCCTGCCGTTCAGGGCGGCGTTGTTCATTGCGGATGTTCAACTCAGCCGAGGACCATTCCTTGACGATGGTGTTGAGACCGTTCAGGTTAAGTTTGGATTGGTCGGCTTGTGGGTCGAGCAGAATGCTGAAACCGCGCACACCGTACGCGATGGCTTCCGGGTCGGCAGTGGAGCTCGTCCCCAGCCAGACCTCATGCGGATATTCCCGCCCGGCCCGCAGATAGAACTCTTCGAGATTCCCCACCACCATCTCCTCGCCCGGGTACCAGGCGGGGAAGAGGTCGAAAGCGCCGACGATGGTCACATCCCAGGTGGTGGATTCGCCTGCCACACCGGTGGTAATGCCGAGTTTGAGTTTATCGCCAATCTTGAGATTCTTGCTGGCCAGCATTTCATTGGGCACGAGCACGCCCGATGGATCGGCGCCCAGCAGGTTCATCAACACGCCGAGTTGTTCACTGGCGAAGTCACGTTGCCAATAGGCGGCAGCCGGGAAAGTGAGCCGGTCGATGCCAAGGAAGGTGCCGTCCAATGTGCCGCCGGGGGCGAAGGCTGAGAAGTTGTAGCGGCCCACCCGGGTGGCGGCTTCCACACCCGGCAGGCTGAGATGGTCTTCAACGGGACCGAACACGTAATCAGGATTTGGATTGAATTCGTTATAGGTGGTGCCGAACTCATACAGGTTCATGTCGGCGCCAACTTGATAGCGCATTTGTTTATCGAGTTGCGAGTCCAGTGTGCGCGCGAGGGAGGCTGTGAAGGCTGAAAGCCCGAGGGTGAGCACCAGCAGCACCAGCGGCGCGGAATAAAAGGCGGGCGTCCGCTCGAGGTAGCGCGCAGCCATCAACAAGCCAACACTTTTAGTGGGGCGCAGCACCCAGGCGAGAAAAGCCATGAAGCGTGGCACCAGCCGCAAGGTAAAAAGAGCGACGGCGAAAATGCCGAGGGCCGGCACCAGCAACAGCAGGGGATTCTGCAACGGGTCAGGCAGAGTCTCCGATCCGCTTAAGGCTTGCTGACTTTGTCTGGTCAGTTGCCAGAACCCGTAAGCGGCGGGAAGCAGCAGCAGGATATCGAGATAGAACTTCTGCCACCACGGCACGCGGAAGGAGCGTGCGCGTTCCTGCTTGTAAGTGACGATGGTGTTCTCAGCGGCGCCGAGCGTGGGCAACAATACTTGAATGAGCAGGATGGCACCGATGCCCGCCAGGCCGTAGCCCAGGATCTGCGGTGTGAGGCTGACGCGCAGCCCGCCCGCCGCGCTGAAATCGAGGAAGCTGCGGGCCTTGCCGATCGAGACCGTGATCCACTCGCCGAGCAGCACGCCGCCCGCCAGTGCAACCACGCCAAGCAGGATGCCCTGTAAGAGCGAGATACCCACCACTTGCGCGGCGCTCGCGCCGCGGCTGCGCAGAATGGCCATCTCGCCACGTTGTTGCCCAACGAACAACCCGGCCACCAGCCCGATGAACGAAAGGATGAGGCTGAGAATGGGCACACTGAACGCAAAGAGCAGATACGTGAGTTGTGGCGCGTTCTGTTGATAGCGCTCGAGGGCTTCGAGCGGTGAGGCGATGAGTTTGGTTTTTGCCAACAGCGACCCAGCGCGGCTTTCCACGGCCAGGATGCGTTCCTTCAGACCGGGCACATCACCGGCGTGCAGCGCTGAGCCATCGGCCACGATGCTCCAAATGACATTGCGCAATTCGTCGTTGACGCGGTCGCTGACAAGGCCCGCATAAGTTTGCTCGTCCACGATGAGCCAGTTGGAAATATCCACTTCCCACAGGGAGTTTTGCGGGTCGGATGGTTTCCACAACCCGACAATGAGCACCGGTACCGTGCCTTTCTCGGTACGGATGAAGTACGCGTCTCCGACCTGCACCCCGAGCTGCTCGGCCAAAGTTTCATTGGCCAACGCTTCAACCGTATCACCCTCTTTGAGCAGCGAGATGAACGGCTGCGGCAGAGCGCCATTCACCAGGGTGATGTTCTGTGCCAATGGTGAAACTGCGACGAAGTCAACGCTCGCCAATACGTATTGGGTGCCGGGGTTGTTCGGGTCGGGGGGTGGGTACATTTTGTACCCTTCGGTGCGAAACCGGCGGACGGTTTTGAGAATAGGCAGACCGATCTGGTCGAGTGCGCCATCCGTCAGGTAGGCATCCACCTCGGCGGCGTTCTTCCACTGCGGGCTGTCCTTCCCGGCTGATTTCAACTCAAAGACGAAATCCAGCGGTGCGTAATCGACGGGTTGCTGGGTCAGTTCTGCTTCACGCCCTGCAAGCAATTCCTCCCGCAACAGACGGAAGTAGGTGGCGTCGGCATAGAGCGGGACGCTCAAGATGAAACCCGAAGCGATCATCAAACCGACCACCGAAGCCAGACTCAGGTATGGCTGATTGAGCAGCCGCTTGAAGGCGATGCCGGTGGTGGCCCAGATGCGCAGGGCAGAGGAGCGGAGCAGGGAGAAGAGAGTCATGATATGACAAGGAGCCCGGGCGACGGATGAATGGTCGTTCACGGTCTGCGGTGCCGGGCTTTATGGCCCAACCACCACCTGACCTTCGTCCAGCCCGGCCACGATTTCCACCCGGTCACGGGTTTGCAGGCCGATCTGCACATCCACACGCTTCGGGCCGCTGTCGCTATTGATGATGACGAACGTCCTCCCGCCCGCCGAACGGATGGCATCCGGTGGCAACCAGATCACACCCTGTTTGAATGCCAGACGGATAGTCACTGTGACCTTATCGCCGTTTTGGTAAGTGCTGGCAGAGGGCGGCACATCCAACAAGATGCGCACCACTCCCGAATCGCTTTCACCGGTGCCAAAAGGCGAAGGCAACTGCCGGATCGTGCCGTTCAATTTAACATCCGGTTTGGCATCGAGCGACACCACAACTGACATACCTTCAAACATTTCTTTCACCTGGTCACCCTTTGTGGGGTCCAGATCGACCACCACTTCCAGTTGATTCGGGTCGCCGAGCAGAAAAGCCGGCGTGGTCGGCGTGACGTTACGGCCCACATTGGGGCGCGCGATCACGGTGCCATCGGCGGGGGCAAAGACCTGCGCCTGCAACACCTGCGCTTCGAGTTGGTCGGTGGTGGTGATGTTTGGGTCGATGCCGAGTTGGGTGAGGGTCTCATCCAGTTTCATCTGGGCGAGTTCCACTTGCAATTCCTGGATCTTGATCTCGGTTTCAGAGCGGCCCTGCGTTTTCATCTGCTGCAGGGTCAGTTGCGCGATCTCCAGGTCGATCTGTGCGCGGCGGATGGTGCGCTGGGTCTCCTCGGCCTTGTTGCGGATCTCGCGCGCCTCCGCCAACTCGCCAAGTAATTG
>CAZJMZ010000121.1:7282-8885 GCA_964547115.1 uncultured Anaerolinea sp.
TTTCATGAAAGTTTCACCAATTCATTTTCGATCTGCGCCAATTTGCTGGCAGGCAGGGCTTCGGGGAAGCGCGTTGCGATCTCTTCCAGGGTCAAGTCGCCCAGCGTTTTGATGTCATTGGTCAGTACTGCGCCGCCATAGAATTTTTGCAGGACGTTCACAGCCCCGGCATCAGCCAGCAAAGTTTTGAGCGGGATGCCTGCATGCAGGCGGGAGGTCCGTGGTGCCGCTTCCAGGATGACGTTGCGCTTCTCTCGTACATCACGGCTGGATGCGCCCACCCAAACTTCGAACTCACCTGATTCTGTGTGCCACGCGTTGCGGCCTGAGTCAAAGTGCCAGAAGGCCTCCCGGTCGAGCGTGAAGGCGACGGTCTTCTTCTGCTTTGGTTTGAGTTCCACTTTGGCGAAGGCCTTGAGTTCCTTCTCAGGTCGTGCAAACGTGGACTGCACATCGCGCACATACAGTTGCACCACTTCCTTGCCGGTTACCTTGCCGATATTGGTCACATCCACTTTGACGGTGAGGGTTTCATTGGGGTTCAGCGACTTTTTGCTCAAACGCAAGTTGCTGTATTCGAACGTGGTATACGAAAGCCCATGACCGAACGGGAACAACGGGGCGAGCTGTTTCTTGTCGTAGTAGCGATACCCTACGAAAATGCCCTCGCCATACACCACTTTGCCGTTCTCGCCGGGATAATTGATGTACGCAGGGTTGTCTTCCAGCCGCACAGGGAAGGTGGTGGGCAATTTGCCACTGGGGTTCACATCACCGAAGAGCACATCGGCCAGCGCATTGCCCTGTTCCTGACTGTTGAACCAGAGCTGGACAATGGTCGAGACCTCGTCGGCCCATGGCATTTCCACCGCGGAGCCGGTGTTGACCACCACGACAGTGTTCTTGTTGACTTTGGCGACCTTCGAGATCAATTCATTCTGAGCGCCGGGGAGTTTCATATCCACCCGGTCGAAGCCTTCGGCCTCCCACTCGGCATTGAGGCTGCCAACCACAATGACCACATCGGCCTGTTTGGCAAGCTTGATGGCGTCGCCCATCAGGTCCTTGGACTGCGGCGGCAAATGTCCAAGCCGCACGCCGCGATATTGCTGGTGGCCTTGCCACACAAATTCAATGCGGATCGGGTAGCGTTTGCCTGCTTCGAGTTGCACTTCCTGGGTCATTTCCTGGCCGATATCTTCAGGCTTGGAATGGTCAATGAAAAGTTGACCATCGAAATACAATTTGCTCGCGCCGATCGAGAAGAGTGCAAGCTTGTGCTTGCCCGATTCTTTGGGCGTGAAGAAACCTTCCTGGATCATCGAGAACGAATCTTGATTCACGTTGGGGGCTGAGATGTACCACCAGCCGTGTTCCACGAAGGGGGTGACATCGGTAAAAGCCGGGGCGCCTGAAAACTCGGGGCCATCGAACATGCTCAAGTTAAGTCCGAGGCGTCCATCGGCAGTGGATAAGGTTTCAGGGGCAGGGGTCGGCAGGGATTTAAAGATATGGCATCCGGGGGTGTAATCCACTTGAATATTTTTACCCGCTCGATTCTTGATTCCTTCGAGCGGCGAGACGGTGTAGTGCGGCCGGAAAC
>CAZJMZ010000122.1:0-8759 GCA_964547115.1 uncultured Anaerolinea sp.
ACGATCTCGTCGGTGATGGAGGCGTACTCACCGGCAGTGGCGGGGTCGATATTGCGCTGGAAGGCGAACTCAAAGCGCTTGGCATTGAGCACGGAACCGTCGCTGTAGACCAGATTCGGCTTCAGCTTGAAGGTCAGCTGAGTGGCATCGTCGTTGAACTGCCAGGATTCAGCCGCGCCGGGGACGGTTTCGAGTTTTTCGTTCAGGGTGGTGAGACCCATGTACACCTTGTTGAGGTGGGCGATCTCATTCACGAACGAGGATTTCTGCGGATCGATAATGTCCGGATAGGCGCCGGTATTGACGCGCAGAATCGCTTCCTTGGCAACAGGGGCCTCGGTCGCTGCAGGAGCCTCGGTGGGCTGAGCGGGGGCTTCGGTCGCCGCAGGCTGGGCGGGTTCAGCGGGAGCCTCGGTGGGGGCTGCGCCACCGCAGGCCGCAAGGACCATGCTGGCGAGCACGAGGAGGCTCATCAGGGTAAACAGTTTACGCATTTCTTTCTTCTCCTCACAAAAATTTGTAGATTGGGTGAATACGACAGAATTTTTTCGTGACTGCTACACTACGGTCGAGGGACCACCTCCTTTCAAAGGGGGATGACACGGGCATAAGTGGTCTCAATGGCAGAGGCTGCACAGTTCTCAAATAACCGGACAGCGGTGAAGTTGTCCTTATGCTACGAAACCAGATGACAGGCCACAAAGTGGCCGGGTTTCACTTCACGGAATTCAGGGCGCGATTCGGCGCATCGAGGCTGCGCGATCGGACAACGCGTACGGAAGCGACAGCCTGAGGGCGGATTGGCCGGGGACGGCACATCACCCACCAGGATCGTGCGCTGGCGGGTGGCTTCCACGTTCGGGTCAGGCACAGGGACCGCTGACAGCAAAGCCTGCGCATACGGGTGCAACGGGTTGTTATACAGCTCATCACGGCTGGCCAGTTCCACCATGACCCCAAGGTACATCACCGCCACCCGGTCACTGATATGGCGCACCATCGAAAGGTCGTGGGCGATGAACAGGTAGGTCAGGCCGAACTGTTCCTGCAGTTCTTCGAGCAGGTTGACCACCTGCGCCTGGATCGAAACATCCAGGGCCGAGATGGGTTCATCACAGACAATAAAGGAGGGCTGCAAGGCCAGGGCGCGCGCAATGCCGATGCGCTGGCGTTGACCGCCGGAAAACTCATGCGGGTAACGGGTGGAGAACGCCGGGTTCAGGCGCACCAACTCAAGCAATTGACGGACGCGTTCATTCGATTCCGCATCACTCGTCACGCCATGCACCAACAGCGGCTCGCGGATGATCTCGCCCACGGTCATGCGCGGGTTGAGGCTGGCATAGGGATCCTGGAAGATCATCTGCATTTTGCGGCGCATCAGGCGCAGGTTCTCGCCTTTAAGTGATGTGAGTTCGGCACCGTCAAAATTGACGTTGCCGGAAGTGGCGCGATACAACTGCAAGATGGTGCGGCCCGCTGTGGATTTGCCGCAACCCGACTCACCCACCAAGCCCAGCGTCTCACCACGCTTCACTTCGAACGAGATGCCATCCACGGCGCGCACGGCGCCGATCTGTTTTTGAAAAATGCCACGCCGAATCGGAAAGTGCTTGACAAGATTATCCACACGGAGCAAAACGTTGTTCTCTGCCATATCAGCGCGGTCCCTCTTTTTTCACATCCACCCAACACGCCACGCGGTGTTCCGGCGCAACCGTTTCCAGGGTGGGGTTTTCATTCCAGCAACGCTCCATCACCCACTTGCAGCGCGGGGCAAACGGACAATGCTTTGGTTTTTCAAGCAAGAGAGGCGGCACGCCCTCGATCGAATACAGTTTCTTGTTTTCGCCACGATCCACCCGCGGCAGGCTTCCGATCAGACCGATGGTGTATGGGTGTGAGGGGTTCGCATACAGTTCCTGCACCGAGGCTTCTTCAATAATAAAGCCACCGTACATCACCAACACTCGCTGCGCAAGCCCCGCCACGATGCCCAGATCGTGCGTGATCCAGATGATGGCCATGCCCAGCTCACTGCGCAGCCGCTTCACCAGATCGGTGATCTGAGCCTGAATGGTCACATCCAGCGCGGTAGTGGGCTCATCGGCGATCAACAATTGCGGAGAGCACGAAAGCGCCATGGCGATCATCACACGCTGACGCATACCGCCGGAAAACTGATGAGGATAATCAGATAGACGATCCTTGGCTTTCGGAATTCCCACCATTTCGAGCAGTTCAGCGGCACGGTCCTGCGCCTGGCCTCTGGTCATGCCGAGATGCAACATCAACGGCTCGGTCAACTGACGCCCCACCGTCAGCACCGGGTTGAGCGAGGTCATCGGGTCCTGGAAAACCATGCTGATCTGCGCCCCACGGATGGCGCGCATTTCGTCCCGTGACATTTTTAGCAGGTCCTGGTTGAAAAACTTGGCAGAGCCTGCCACGATCTTGCCGGGAGGGCTGGGAATCAAACCGAGCACTGACAGCATCGTCACGCTCTTCCCGCAACCACTCTCACCGACCACCCCCAACGTTTCCCCTTCCTTCAAACCAAACGAGACTCCGTTGACCGCATGCACAATCCCTTCATTGGTCTTAAAGGTAGTCTCCAGTCCTTGAACGTCCAGTAGAAGTTCCGGCATCTACGTGCATCCTTTACTGCATTGGAGTATGAGGGTCATGATGTTCCATGCACCAAACGCGAGGAATTATACCTAATTCCATAGGCCCGTCAATCACAGCACCCCAAAAGCAGCTTAAAAGCATTACAAATGACTTAAAAACAGTTCTACAGAACTGGTTAGGGGCTGATTCCACCCTTGCTTTTTGATGAAAAACCGCCTCTATCATCAGGGACGGCTGCCCGGCGAGACCGAGACTGAATCCACGCTTCAGGGCTCAGCGACCAGCCTCCGGCTGGGAAAAGAGGCGACGCAAGTTGTTGAACAAAAAAACTTCCCGTGCATGGTGCTGCACGGGAAGTCCATCTTCCTTTTATTCAGCTTTCCAACAAGCCACCCAATGGCTGGGCGCCAGTTCCTTGAATTCCGGCTCCTGCTGCGAGCAGATATCCGCAGCGATCGGGCAGCGCGGATGGAAGCGGCAGCCCTTGGGCGGGTTGAGCGGGCTGGGTACATCACCTTTGAGGATCACACGTTCGCGCTTGACGGTGGGATCGGGGATCGGGATGGCAGACATCAACGCCTTGGTATAGGGATGCATCGGGTGGCGGAAGAGTTCTTCACGGTCGGCGAGTTCGACCATCTTGCCGAGATACATCACCGCCACGCGATCTGAGATGTGTTCCACCACGCTCATATTGTGCGCGATGAAGAGATAAGTGAGACCGAATTCGGCCTGCAGGTCTTTGAGGATGTTGAGCACCTGCGACTGGATGGAGACATCCAGCGCCGAGACAGGCTCATCGCACACGATGAACTTGGGCTGCAAAGCGAGGGCGCGGGCGATGCCAATACGCTGGCGCTGACCGCCCGAGAATTCGTGCGGGTAGCGACGGGCGTGATAATCCTCGAGACCCACTTTTTTGAGCATGTTGATGGCAACTTCCCAACGCTCCTTGGGATGACCCACGTTGTGAATGTGCAGGCCTTCCATCACCGATTCGCCGATGGGGATGCGTGGGTTGAGCGAAGCGTAGGGGTCCTGGAAGATGATCTGCATGTTGCGACGCGCCTGTTTGAGCGATTGCGCGCGCATCTGAATGACATCTTCGCCGTTGATGAACACCGAGCCGGAGGTCGGTTCGATCAGCCGCAACATCGAACGGCCGACGGTGGTCTTGCCGCAGCCTGATTCGCCCACAAGACCGAGTGTCTCGCCTTCGCGCACGGTAAAGCTCACCTTGTCCACGGCCTGCACTTGGGCGGTCACACGCTGCAAGACACCCGAGCGAATGGGGAAGTATTTCACCAAGTCCTTGACCACTACGAGGTCAAATTTGTCGTTGGAGGGATTGTTTGCCATGGGCGGGTTCACTTCTTTGTCTCGAGTTTGTTTTTCAGGGGCGCGGCATGGCCTGCGGCGTCCTGATACAGCCAGCAACGCACCTTGTGGCCTTCATCGGTCTGGACGAGGTCGGGTTCCTGGTCGGTGCAGATGGTAAGGTTATGGTTGACGCGTTCGTGGCAGCGCGGCGCAAACCGGCAGCCTTTGGGCAGGTTGACGAGGTTGGGCACCGAACCGGGGATCACATCCAACTTTTCACGCACACGGCCCAACACCGGCGTGGAGCCGATCAACCCAAGGGTGTAGGGGTGCAGCGGCTGTTTGAACAGGTTAAATACACTGGTCTGTTCCACCACCTGCCCGGCGTACATGACCGCCACGTTATCGGCCATTTCAGCGATCACGCCCAGGTCGTGTGTGATCAGGATCACCGCCGAGCCAAGTTGCGTGCGCAAGTTGCGCATCAGGTCGAGGATCTGCGCCTGGATGGTCACATCGAGCGCAGTAGTGGGTTCATCGGCGATCAACAGGTCGGGCACGCAGGCCAGCGCCATGGCGATCATCACGCGTTGGGCCATGCCGCCCGAAAGTTCATGCGGAAAGGCCTGGGCACGGCGTTCGGCATCGGGGATGCCCACCTGCTTGAGCAACTCAATGGTGCGGGCGCGGGCGGTTTCCTTGCCGAAATCCTGGTGGATGTTCAACACTTCATCGATCTGCTCGCCTACCCGAAAGACCGGGTTAAGCGAGGTCTGTGGCTGCTGAAAGATCATCGAGATACGGTTGCCGCGGACTTTCATCATTTCAGCTTCGGGGACTTTCAGCAGGTCTTTACCTTCGAAAAGGATCTCGCCTTCGACGACCTTGCCGGGTTGCCCGATCAGCCGCATGACGGAGAGCGACGTAACGCTCTTCCCACAGCCTGATTCGCCCACGATGCCCAGCACTTCGCCCGGGCGGACCGCAAGGTCCACACCGTCCACGGCGCGCACGGTCCCATCTTCGGTGTAGAAGTAGGTCTTGAGATTTTTGATTTCCAGCAGGGGTTGTTGGGTTTGTTCTTCAGCCACGGAAATTCTCCAGTTGAGGGGATGCGCGGGTTACAGTTTCAGGCGCGGGTCGAGCGCGTCGCGCAGGCCGTCACCGATGTAGTTGAAGGCCAGGGAGCAGATAAAGATCGGCAGGCCGGGGACGAGCGGAAGCCAGGGCTTGTCGAGCATGAACTGCTGGGAGGCGGAGAGCATGTTCCCCCACGTGGGAACCGGGTCCTGGATCCCGAAACCCAGGAAGGCCAGCGCCGCCTCACCCACGATGTAACCTGCCAACCCGAGCGAAGCATCCACGATGATAGGCGCCATCGCATTGGGCAACATATCGCGCATGATGATGCGGAAGTTCGAAGCACCGAGCGAGCGTGAGGCTTCCACAAAGGTCTGCTCGCGCAGGGAGAGCACCGTGCCACGCATCAATTGTGCCGCGCTCAACCAGCCGAAGCCCGCCAGAACCAATACGATCAGCACCGCATTGCGCGAATCGCGCGGACTCAACAGCAAAATATCGCCCATGAACTTGAGCACCGGTTCGGGGATGGCTACCAGGTCTTCATTACGCAAGAGCATGGAGGATATGATCAAGAGCAGGGGCAGCGTGGGAATGGTGAGCATGAATTCGACGAAGCGCATCAGGACCGTATCGATCCAGCCACCGAAGAAACCGGAGACCGCGCCCACTACAATGCCGATGACTTCAGAGATGATGACCGAGAGGATGGCCACAGTGAGCGAGATACGGCCGGCATAGATGAGGCGCGAGAAGTAATCGCGACCAATGTTATCGGTACCCATGTAATGCACGCGCCCGGTCTCCTGGTCCACAGTGCCCCAGGGGACAAAGTACTTGTCTACGGCCAATTCCTGGATCTCGAACGGGGCAATGACCGGCGCCAGCAAAGTGATGACGAACATGGCGATCATGATATACAACGAAACCATCGCCAGGCGATGGCGCCGGAAGCGGTTCATCACGATCTGGAACGGAGTGCGTTCCTCGATGGTGACGGCTTCAGCAGAAAGGGTGGGAACCTGGGCAGTCATAAATCACACCTCATTAATTTAGACGGATGCGGGGATCCACGACCGTATACAGGACATCCCTGAGCAGGGTGGCGATGACCGTCAGCACCGCCAGGATAAAGAAGATCGCCATGGCCACGGGGTAATCGAAATCGCCGAGCGCCAGCAGGTACAGGCGTCCCATCCCGGGCCAGGCAAAGATACTTTCTGTAATGATGGCACCGCTGAACAAGCCTGGCAGGGTGAACACCACAATGGTCACAAAGGGGATCAACGCATTGCGGAAGGCATGTTTCATGATGACCAGCCGCTCACTCAAGCCCTTGGCGCGCGCCGTGCGGACATAGTCCTGCCGCATCACTTCCAGCATGCTGGCGCGCACGAAACGGCTCCAACCGGCGATATTCACCATCGTCAAAACCGTGACCGGCAGGACCAGGTGCAGGATGCGGTCCTTGAGCGAACCCGCATCCACATCCCCGATGAGCGGAATCGTATAATCCCGCACCGACTCAGACAGCCCGGCCGGTACGTAGGGCAACCCCGCATTCTTGGGAATGATGGAGAATAACAGGATCAACACGATACCGAAGAAGAAAGTCGGCATGGCGGACCCCATGAAGGCCAGGGTGGTAAAGATGTAATCAAACCGGGAATACTGCCGGACAGCGGAATACACCCCCAGGGGAATGCCGATCAACAGCGATAATAATGTTTGCAAACCGATCAATTGAATGGTCTTGGACAGGCGGCTCGCCAGCAGTTCGGTCACGGGCCGGTCACGCAGCAAACGCCAGGACAAGCCAAAGTCTCCGAGCAACACCCCGCGGCTGGTACGGCGACCTTCCAGGTCTTTGAGGTAGACCACTTCTTTGCAGCCGGTGACTTTGGTTTCGTACTCCCCTTTATCGTTTAATACTTCGCTTTCCACCGGCTTGCGGCACCCCACCACCGTATCTGAAAAATATTGCTGGCCGCCAATGGTCAGCGGGCCGCGCGGCTCACCGATCAGCCAGCGGGTGAAACGATAGGGCAAAAATAAGTCCAGTTCAAAATAAGCGCGGATGCGGGCAATGTCATCTTCGGTGATCTGGAAACGCCCGCCCTGTTGGATCTGGCGCAGGCCTGCGAGCGGCCCTCCCGGCGCGAGGTTCAGCAAGGCATACGATGCCACCGCCGACACCAGCACCACAATGATCATTTGAATAATTCGCCGGATAAAAAATGCCGTCATGGGAATGACCTCTCACAAAGAGTATCGGTGTGCCCCTTGCGGGGCACACCGATTATTACCTTGCACGTACTGACTTGAAATTAGCGGATGAACAGGGAAATGTCGATATGTTCCCAGGTAGCGCTCGGGTTGATGAGGGTCTTGATCTTGCCTTCGCCTTCAGCGGCCACGAGAGTCTCGGTCAGGCCAACGAGGGAGGTGGAGTCAAGGATGTCGATCTCACCGCCAAGCAGCAGGGTTTCAGCCGATTCGGAGGTAATGAACTGGATCACGAGGTTGGGGGTCTTGGGAGCAGCACCCTTCCAGGCGGGGTTCGGTTCGAAGACCATCTTCTCGCCCTTCACCCATTCCTTCAAGCGGTAGGGGCCATAGGAGAGCGGGGTCTCAGCCACGAGCGGGTTGGTTGCCCAATCCTTGGCGGCAATACCACCCAACTGATGAGCGGGGTAGATCGGCCACACGGGCAGGAAGTATAGCGGGTCCTGAACGCCGGGGAGCCAGGTCTGGGTATAACCAGTGTCGAAGAATTCGACGTTGGCGGTCTTATCGCAGGTGATGAAGGAGGTGGCACCGGATTCGGGATCGCAGGAAATGGTGCGGCCCAATTCAAGGTCAGCCTTGGAGACGGGCGTACCATCTTCCCAGGTGAGGCCGTCGATCAGTTCGAACTTGGAGACCAACTGCTTCATGGTGACGGTGCCGCCGGCGTATTCAACTTCTTCGCCAGCCGCATTCTTGATCTTCACACCAGCCGCGAGTTCGACCACTTCGCCGTTCGCGTCCACGACCTTATCGCCTTCTTTCACTTCCACGTCATTGTTGGTAGTGGCGCCGTTTTCGATCGTGGCCAACTGCTTGATCAACACAGGCTGGAAGTCGTAGTTAAGGCTGGTCACCTGGGCCGGGCGGATCATCGTGGCAGCCAGTTGGGCCACGAACGCATCTTCCACAAGGGTGAAGAGCGAGGCGGGTTCCTGGGTGAAGCCGATGATGATGGTGTCGGTGCCATCGAGCGCCCAATCCTGAACGTTATAGTTGTAATACGATTCACCCGGGGTGGGGGCAAAACCGGTCAACTTGGCGTTATAGGCATAGGTGTCGGTGCGGTTAAAGAGCGGGATGCTCGGCACGTCCTTGGTGAATTCCTGTTGGACGACCGTATAAGCGGCGATGCGCTCATCCTTGATCAGGGTGTTGTTGGCCAGTTTGATGTTCTTGCTGGCTTCTTCATTACACCAACCCATGTAGTTCTGGCCTTCCCAACCATTGGCAGGTGTGGGGATCTGATCACAGGCATACAGGGTCTGGCCACCGGGGTCAGCCTGACCCACCCAGGCGAAAGCGCCGAGGGTGAAATCGCGGCGGGCGAGACCAGTGGTATCACCGAACCACCAGGAGGCGGGGGCATGCAGGCGGACGATGCGGATACCGCAGTCGGCCATCTGCTGTTCCCAGATCGCGGCCCAAGTCTGGCGGAAGGT
>CAZJMZ010000123.1:0-8693 GCA_964547115.1 uncultured Anaerolinea sp.
AGTGGATGCCCATCTAATTCGGGCGGGATGGTGAAATCATCCTGACCCCACTTCTGGTAGCGTGTGGATTTTTCGGTATACGAGGCCAGCCGGTTCGACTCGATGCTCTCGATGGCAATGCGCGAAACGTTCTCGAGCGCGATGTGCAGCACGGCATGTTCCGCCACCGACGAGTGACCATAACCCACCACCCACTTCTCGTGGAACTTGGCCGAGGAGTCATCACTCAGCTCGGCGGCAATATCACGGAAGGATTCGGGCGAGCGGGAGGTTTTGGCAAAGGCCACGGCAATGGTCTCAGGGCTGAGCGCACGTGGGGAAAGCAGGTAAATATCGCGTTCGGGCATGGGGTCTCCTCAATTGGTCTGCAAAATCTGGCGGATTATACCCTTGCGGGTACTTCGTAACAACAAAAACGGGCGGCCCACCGGCCGCCCGTCGATGATGTCATGGAGCACCAATGTTTTGAGGGAAATCCTGCACATCGGGCTGTTTCAATTTGTTCAATTCGTTGAGCGCACGCAGGCCACCGAACAAGCCGAACAGGAACAAACCGTGGAAGATGAGACCCATCCAATCTTGAAAGGCAAGCATGATCAGTGTATCCAGGATGTACAAGACGAATCCGGTAATGAACGCCCAACGCTTGCCGCGATTGGCGAACAAGCCAAAGAGCGCGAACAGGCCCGCGATGGCAAAACTGATGACCACCCCAACGAGTTTGACAATGAGCGAGCCATCGCCCATTGATTTGGATATTTCCACGGCAATGCTATCCACAATGAGGGTGCTGGCCAAACCCACTACAAAATAGGTATCGCCGCCAAACTCGATGAGCAGGGAATTGAGCGCCGAAAGCGCAGCGATCCAGTAGAAGTTGTTGGCGCCATTTTTCATGCGGCGGACCAACTCGGCCAGCGCAGCCTGCGCCCGTTGTTGTTCCAGCATTCTGTCTGGCAGGGGCTGGGGATTGGGGTCAATGGATTGTGTCATGGCATTCTCCCTTTTGGTGTGCTATGGTGCTACTTTATAACAAAACGGCCTGCACGTCAACCGGGTGCAGGCCGTTGCCCACATCTGCCATGCAGTTAGAAGGTTTCCAGGGTCGTGCGCATGCGCACGGTCAGGACCATGCCGACGATCAACGACAGCAGATACAACACTCCAAAGAGTTGGTAGTGCAACCCTTTTGTGCCGACGGTAAAGAACAGGACAGTAAATACGACGAACAAGCCCAGTTCGATATAGGCCAGGGTTCTGGCTGTGCCCTGCTGCCTGGCATCGGTCGCATATCGCCGGGAGAGGGATGCGAGCAACAGAAAATACAATCCGAAAGCCAAAAATTCACCCGTATCCAGCAAGATCTTCAACCAGGCCGGGGTTTGAAACCAGGCCCAGAAATTCAACTCGGTACCAAAGGGCCAGAGCAATTCCACACCGTTGAACCACAGCACCAGGTCCACCAGAATGTGCATGAGAATGCCCACACCAAACCCAATGCCAAAGTTATTCCAACTCTCTTTTTTCGTCACCACGGCAATGAGGTAAAACAATGCCACCATCGCCAGAATGGTAAAGATGCTATGAGTGAAGGTGCGGTGAAAATGTTCGGGGTCGGGTAATTTGGCCAGGGTGGCATAAGCCACCACCAGATTATCCAGGTCAGGGAACATGTTTCCCAGCACCACCCCGAGGATCAGCCAGTCTTTGCGTGGCAGCCACTTGCGTGAAGCAACACCCACCAATGCGTGAATTCCATTTTGCGGCATGAGAAACTCCTTTGGTAAATACGCCCCACAGGTCATTTCACAGTTCACCTCATCCTCAAAACCTGCCGGACGTTGGTTAGATGCTTTATACAACCCAACCACAAACAAAAAGGAACGGCTTACGCCGTTCCCAACACCGCGCGGGTCTGAGCCACATCCTTATGGATCTGCTCGATGAGCGCATCCACAGAAGTGTATTTCAGCTCATCGCGCAGGCGCTGCACAAATTCCAAGGTCACGGTCTCATCGTAGATATCGGCATTGAAATCAAGCAGGTAGGCTTCCACATTTACGGTCTGTTTATCAGGGGTAAAGGTGGGGTTGGTGCCAATATTCACGGCCGCCTGATGTCGCTCGCCGCGCACTTGGGCCCAGCAGGCATAAATGCCCCCCGCCGGAAGCACCTTCTCGCGCGCGTAATTCAGATTCGCCGTCGGGAAGCCAATGGTGCGTCCGCGTTCATCACCATGTGCCACCAAACCAGTCAGGCGATACGGATGCCCCATCAAGCGCGCGGCTTCATCCACCTGGCCGACGCTCACCAATTTGCGGATGGCAGTGGATGAGAGCACGCCGCCTGCCTCGCCCAAAGCTGCCACTGTTTCGACAGCGTATCCCAACTCCCGGCCGATCTCCGTCAGGCGCGCGGCATTGCCTTCGCGGTTGCGGCCCAGGGTGGAGTCGTAGCCCAGGATCAATCGAGTCAGGCCCAATTGAGTCTTGAGGCGGGTCATGAAATCCAGGGCCGAGACGTCGGCCAGAGTCTGGTCAAAGGGTTCGGTGATAACCACATCCACGCCATATTCGCCCAGCAGTTTGGCACGTTCACCGGGCAGGGTCAACAATTTGATGTCGCCACGGCCAAACAATTTGGCGGGGTGCGGGTCAAAGGTGATAACCACGGAGGGTGCATGGCTGGCGCGGGCGCCATCCACCAGGCTGTGCAGGATCTGCTGGTGGCCGCGATGCACGCCGTCGAACACGCCCACGGTCACCCAGGCCTGTTCAAGGCTGACTTCAGTGATGGAACGAAAATGTTGCATGGGCCAATTGTACCCGCGTCTCTTACAAAAGAAACAGCCGCCGGAGTGCGGCGGCTGCTGGTTATTATTCGGTTGTGAAGAACACTTTCTTGGGCTGCCAGGCAGGGTTGCCGTCTTCACCGATCACACATTCCATCAATGAGACCAACTCACCTTGCGTGCTGACACCGCGCACCCGATGGCCGACGGGGGTATCGGCCTCGGCCTTGACGCGATGCCCGTGACGCACACCTTCCACATCATCGGGGCTGAGTTCGATGGCAGGCCAATCGCCAAGCGCTTCAGCGGCGGGGATGAGGTACTGATACCAGTTGCCCGCGTGGAAGGCTTCCTGCAACTTGCGCAGCGGGGTGGCATCGCGCAGGGAGAAGCGTCCGCTTTTGGTGCGGCGCAGGCCCACGAGATAGGCACCACAGCCAAGCTTTTCGCCCAAGTCGTTCGCCAGCGAGCGCACGTAGGTGCCGGAGGAACAATGCACATCGATCACTACTTCAGGCGGGGCCCATTCAAGCACTTCGAGATGATGCACGGTGATCTTGCGCGGCTCGAGTTCCACCTCTTCGCCTTTGCGCGCCATTTCATAGGCTTTACGGCCCTGCACCTTGACGGCGGAATACGGCGGCGGGGTCTGTTCGATCTCACCAATGAAGGTCTGTAAAACATCTTCGAACTGCTGCTCGGTCACGTTCACCGGTTGGGCTGAGGGGGTGACACGACCTTCGGCATCGAAGGTATCGGTCTTGCCGCCCATACGGATGATGGCCTGATAGCGCTTGTCTGAGGCGGAAACATATTCGCTCAAACGCACCGCCGGACCGACCAAAATGACCAGTACACCCGAGGCGCGCGGATCCAAAGTGCCGGTGTGACCGGCCCGGCGCAACCCGGTCCCATTGCGAATGGCTTGCACCACATCATGGGAGGTCATACCCACGGGTTTATCGACAACCAAAACGCCGGATATGGCGTTCTTGACATCCTGACTATTCATCATAAGCTTCTCCTCAGTCTTTTGACAAATGAATTATTACACATACAAATGAAATTTAGTTTAGACCCAGCATTTCGCGTGTGGTCTTCAACACCAGCGTTTGGATATCCTCCAGAGTTCCGGGGATATCCGCCCCAGCCGCCGCGGCATGACCGCCGCCGTTAAAATGTTTGGCTACTGTGGAAACATCGATGCCATTCTCCAGGGCGCGCCACGAGATCTTAACATGATCGTCGCTTTGTTCAACGAAGATCATACCCACCTTGTTCCCATCGATGGCCGAGATCAGGTTGATGAGGTCGGCGTCATCATTGCCGCCATATCCCGCCCGTTTACGGTCTTCCAGCGTAAGCGTCCCCCAAACAAGACCGTTGTGCTGTTCCATACTTGAAAGTCCCGCCCCCCAGTACTTGGCGGCGGGAAATGTCTTACGGACAAGCGAACGCATATACAGGTCGGGCATATCGGCGCCGGTCTCCATCAGGCTGGCGCACAGGCGCAAGGCCGAGGGATTGGTGTTGGCCGTGCGGAAGCCCAGGGTATCGGTGATGATACCGGTCAAGAACGCGGCGGCAATGGGTTTGGTGAGTGCGTAGCCCCACTGAGGCAGGTGGTTCGTGAGAATGGCGGCGGTGGCGACCTCCTCTGCTTCGATGAGATTTAATTTTCCGAACTTTTCATTGGTCTTGTGATGATCGATATTGATATCAGGCTGGCCGAAGTTCTCAAAAAATTTCCCCACCCGTTTGAAATCGGCGCTATCCACGGTAATAAAGGTATCATGCCCGCCCTGCGGTTCTTTGACAATGAGTTCGCTGCCTTCCAAATGCTTGAAGGCGGCCGGCACCCCATCCACCAATACCATCTGCACGGTCTTGCCCGCATTAAGTAGGGCAAGGCCCAGCCCCAATAAAGAGCCGATGGCGTCGCCATCCGGGCGGACGTGAGAGGCAATGACAACCCGCTGCGCGCTCTCCAACCTCGATTTTATTGCCCCTGATGCTTCAATATCCATTCCTGATCATTTCTCCGTTGCGGTTGTACCACACAAAATTCATACACAAGTGAAGGAAATGTGTTCTTTTTAATTAATCTTATCCGGATTTTTTATTACGTAAATCAGCCAAAAGTTTTTCGATATGATCGGCGTTTTCGGGGGTCATATCCCAGTGAAAACGCAGGCGCGGAAAGGCTCGCAGTTCAACGCGTGCAGCCAGGGTCCGCCGGATGAAACCGGAGGCAGACTCAAGTCCAGCGAGAACGTCCTGCGAGCGTCCCACGCCTTCCACCGCCGAGACGTAAATATCCGCAAAGGCCAGCTCCTTATCGATCTTTACATCGGTCACATAGATCTGATGCAGGCGCGGGTCATTGATCTCGCGGATCAACATCTCCGAAAGTTCCTGGCGGATACGATCCGCGATCCGTTGAAGTCGAACACCAGATGGCATGGCAGGTTACGATTGCTCCAAAATATAACAGACCAACTGGTCGCCGGGTTGAATGTCGCTGAAGTTCTTGAAACCGACACCACATTCATAACCCTGTTTGATCTCTTTCACATCGTCCTTTTCATGGCGCAGGGAACCCATATCGCCTTCATAGACTATATCCGTACTGCGATACAGGCGCGCCTTGGCATTGCGCCGCAACTCACCGTCGGTCACTTTACACCCGGCCACCCTCCCGAACTTGGATGCGGTAAAAACAGCCAGCACCTGCGCACGGCCAATGATTTTTTCCTTCACTTCGGGTTCGAGCATACCCTTGAGGGCCTTCTCGATATCCTCGGTCATGCGGTAGATGATCTCGTACAGGCGGATATCAACGCCTTCCTTTTCAGCCAGTCGCCGGGCCGAGACATCGGCCTGCACATTGAAACCAATGATGATGGCATGCGAAGCTGAAGCCAGCATGATGTCATTATCACCGATGTTGCCGGTCTCAGAATACAGGATCTTGATGCCGATCTCACCCTGGCCCAGTTTGTTCAACTCGGTCACGATCGGGTCGAGCGAACCCTGCACATCGGCCTTGACGATGAGATTCAGACCCTTGGCTTCGCCTGCCTGCACATTGGCGAACAGGTCTTCGAGTGAGACTTTCTTCCTGGCCTGTGCCTGGGTCTTGGCCGCCTCCAAACGTTCAGAGACGATTGCCCGCGCTTCTTTTTCCGATTCAACGATAATGAAGGGGTCGCCTGCAGATGGTACGTCGCTCAGGCCCATCACTGCCACTGGCGTGGCAGGCCCGGCCTTCTTGACCGGCTTACCCCTGTAATCAGACAGAGCGCGCAACTTGCCGTGTGCCGTGCCGGCCACCACAATGCTGCCCGATTCCAACGTCCCATTTTGAACGAGCAGAGTCGCCATCACGCCCTTCGATTTATCCAACTCGGCCTCGATGACCGTACCGATCACCTTGCCCTGCGGATTTGCGCGGATATCCATGCTATCGGCCACAAGCAGGATGCCCTCGAGCAGGTCATCGATGCCCTGCTTCTGCTTGGCAGAGACCGGCACCACCATCGTGTTGCCGCCCCATTCATCAGGGACCAATTCCTGTTCGGCCAGTTGCTGCTTCACGCGGTCGGGGTTGGCGTTGGCCTTATCCACTTTATTGAGCGCTACAATGATCGGTACCCGTGCGGCCTTGGCATGGGCAATGGCTTCCTTCGTCTGCGGCATGACGCCGTCATCGGCGGCCACCACCAGAATAACAATATCTGCGCCCTGGGCGCCGCGCGCGCGCATCTGCGTGAACGCCGCATGACCGGGAGTATCAAGGAACGTGATCAGCCGTCCCTTCTTTTCAACTTGATATGCGCCAATATGCTGGGTGATGCCACCAGCCTCCCCCGCTGCCACATCCGTCTGGCGGATGGCATCGAGCAGGCTGGTTTTGCCGTGGTCCACATGTCCGAGAATGGTCACTACCGGCGGACGGGCTTTCAACTTCGCCTCATCTTCCCCGGCAATGGTGCGGCGCCACAAAGGCACCTCCCCCGTTTCTACTTTTACTTCTTCAATGACCTCCGGTACGGCTTCAAACCCATACTCTGCAACCACAATAGCAGCGGTGTCAAAGTCCACCGACTGATTGATAGTCGCCATAACACCATTGGACATCAGTTTTTTGATTAAATCAATGGGGCTTTTCCCTACAGCCTGCGCCAGATCGCGAATCACAATACTGGCGGGTAACTCGATCTTATTTCCGTTGCTACTCATCGGACCTCCTCACACATACAGCGGTCTGCAATCTGCAAAACCGCAAGTGTTTATGCACTATCCACAGGCAAGTCCTATGAGAAGATCAACTTCACATATTACTCGCCCGCCCCCGAACCCTCATCACCCGGCACATCTGGCGCGAGGGTGTTCATAAATGTTCCCAGGGCTGCGCGTTCTTCAGCGCTTAATGTCGTTTTCAAGGCATTGGCCAAAGCGCCCTTCAAACCGCGCTCCCAGCATTGACGACGGTCATGCAAGTAGGCACCCCGCCCGGCCAGTTTGCCGGTTGGATCCACCCGCACCCCTTCAGCCGTCCGCACCACGCGAATCATCGTCCGCTTGGGCAATACTTCGCGACAGCCCACGCATGTCCGTTGGGGCACATGCTTCACTCGTTGGACAGGTTTTTTGGCCATGCTCCTTGGTCCCCTCTCAAAGGAGAGGGTCATCATCGGCGTTCTTACCAGTCTTCGCCGAAATCTTCGCCGCCGCGCTTATGTTTCTTGCGCGCAACCACTTCACCGCGCTCTTCATCGAGCACCAGTTCGACGTTCTTCTTCTTGCCCTTCTTGCCCTTCTTCTTATCGCCGGACTCATCCTCTTCGGTTGCGCCGGCCTGGAAGATCTCGGGCTTCATCGAGAACAGCGAATCCAACGAGACGCCATCCTTGTGCTCATCATCTTCGGTCTCTTCGACGTGTTTCTTCGCTTCCTTCTTCGCCGGGGCCTGCTTTTCCGCCACAGGCATTTCTGCCGCGGGAGCAGCCTCTGCCGCAACCGCTTCAGGCGCCGACTCAGCCTCGGCTACCGGAGCAGCTTCCGGCTGGGCTTGAGGCGCAGGCTCGGGGAAGGTCACCGTCGCAAGCGTCTCTTCGATGTTCTGCATGGCCTTCGGTCCGATACCCGGCAATTTGAGCACTTTGTCGGGGTCCACTTTCAGGGCGACCATCAACGCACCCAAATTGTCGTAACCGGCTTCGACCAGAATGTTGAAGACATGTTCCTTGAGACCGATCTGCTCAAGCGGCATGGCGAATGCCACGGTGGGTACTTCAGGATGTGCCTGCAGGATGGCCGCGCCGCCAACCGCCAAGCCACTCTCGGCCCGCACGGCATCTTCCTTGATCTGGATGGTGCGGCGCTCGATACGGTCGACAAACTTGCCGAGCATATCGTATTCCTCCGGCGTGACCGGACGATTCTCGGCCTTCTTGGCAAGGACTTCCTCGACCGCAGGCAGCGACTCGACAGCGTTCGGCAACAAAGCCGCCAATTCAGGGTCGTTCTTCAACTTGACGATGGCGTCGCCCGTGGCCTCGATCAGGGATTTGATGTCGATGCGCCAGCCGGTCAACTTGGCAGCCAGGCGCGCATTTTGACCATCGCGCCCAATGGCGAGACTCAATTGGTCTTCATTGACGACGACGGTGGCCGTGCGGTTGCCATCGGCTTCAGTGACATATACGCCGCTGACCTTGGCCGGGCTGATGGCCTTCGAAATATACACCACGGGGTCAGAATCCCACTGGATGATATCGATCTTTTCTTCGTGCAATTCCTTCACAATGGCCTGAATGCGGACGCCTTTGATACCCACGCAAGCGCCCACCGGGTCCACACCCGCCTGGGTGGCAGAGACAGCCACCTTGGCACGGGC
>CAZJMZ010000124.1:0-6609 GCA_964547115.1 uncultured Anaerolinea sp.
CCCGACGCCTGGCCCACACCTCAAAACATCCTTGTCATCCTTGCCCACCCCGATGACCCCGAATTTTTCTGCGGCGCCACACTCGCCAAATGGGCCCGCGCCGGGCACCACATCACCTACCTGCTGCTCACCTGCGGCGACAAAGGCTTCAACCCGACCACGCACCCCGAGATGACGCCCGAGAAACTGTGCGCCATCCGCCACGTGGAGCAACGCAACGCAGCCGAAGTGATCGGCGCACAGGCCGTCCACTTCCTCGATTACCCCGATGGCTACCTCGTCCCCGACCTCGCGACCCGCAAAGCCGTCGTCCGCGAGATTCGCCGCTACAAACCCGATATCCTCGTCACCTGTGACCCGCAAAACCTGTTTGCCGTGTATGGCATCAACCATCCCGACCATCGTGCCGCCGGGCAGGTCGTGATCGACGCCGTTTTCCCCGCCGCCGGGAACCTGGCCTACTTCCCTGAACTGCTTGAAGAAGGCCTTCAACCCCACATGCCCAAAGAGGTCTGGTGCTCACTCACCATGCAACCCAACACCAGCATCGATGTCACCCCCTTCTGGGACGTCAAAATGCAGGCCATTCTCAAACACGTCACCCAAGTGCAGGACCCCGAAAAACTGATCGAACGCTTCAAGTCCCGCCGTACCGAAGGTAGCACGGAGACAGATCCCCGCTATGAGGAAAAATTTAGAGTTGTAAAATATGGCTGATGCATCAACCACCACATGGAAATCCCGCAAAGTCGTGATCGTTGGCGCTGGAGCTGTCGGCTCCAGTTTTGCTTATGCCCTTGCCCAAAAAGGCATGGCCGATGAGATCTGCCTTGTCGACGCCAATCACGACCTTGCCGAGGGCCAGGTGCTTGATCTGGCGCATGGCCTCCCCTTTTACCCACCCGTACAGATCACGGTCGGCAGCAAGACCGATTATAGCGACGCCAGCGTGATCGTGATCACGGCTGGGTCAAAACAAAACCCCGGCGAATCACGTCTCAACCTGTTGCAGCGCAACGCATCCATTATCGAAGCGATCGTGGATGACATTGTAGGCCAAAACTCACAGGCCATCCTCGTCATCACCACCAACCCCGTGGATATTTTGACCCACGTGGCCCTCAAACGCTCCGGCTGGACCAAGAATCGGGTGATCGGCTCTGGCACCGTTTTGGACAGCGCCCGGTTCCGCTACTTGATCAGCCAATACTGCAATGTAGACGTGGGCAACGTCCACGCCTACATCCTCGGCGAACACGGTGACAGTGAACTCCCGGCCTGGTCCATGACGAATGTGGCCGGCGTCCCGGTGGATGAGTATGCCCCCAAACAAGGCAGCGGGGACTGGCACACGGAACGGGAGAGGATCGTCCGCGAAGTCAAAGAATCGGCGTATCACATCATCAACTATAAAGGCGCCACTTATTACGCCATCGGCATGGCACTCACCCGCATTGTGGGGGCCATCCTGCAAAACCAGCAAAGTGTACTCACCATTTCCACCCTGCTGGACGGTGAATACGGCGTCAAAGATGTCTGCCTGGGTGTGCCATGTGTCCTGGGGCAGGATGGTGTTGTCAATATTGTGGAAGCCTCCCTTATGCGTGATGAACAAAAGGCACTGGAAAAATCCGCCAACACACTGCAGGAAGCACTCAAAAATTTGCAGGCATCCCGGTAATATCATTTGGAGCATATGACCATGTCCACTTTTCTTGAACAAGCCACAGAACTCTTCCCCTACACCCAGGCCCTGCGCCGGGACTTTCACATGCACCCGGAATTGGGTTTCCGCGAGGTCCGTACAGGCGGCATTGTAGCCAAAGAACTTGAAGCCCTCGGCCTCGAAGTGACCAAAGGTGTCGGCAAGACCGGCGTGGTCGGCTATCTCGAGGGCAAAAGACCAGGTCCAACGATCCTGCTCCGGTTTGATATGGACGCGCTGCCCATCACCGAAGAGACCGGCGCGGAATATACATCAAAAAATCCGGGCGTCATGCATGCCTGCGGACATGACGGTCACACCGCCATCGGGCTGACCGTTGCCAAAATGCTGCACGCCCAACGCGACCAACTGGCGGGCAGCATCAAGTTCTGCTTCCAGCCTTCTGAAGAAGGTACCAATGGCGAAGAGATTGGCGGCGCCTTGATGATGATGCGCGATGGCGTACTTGAATCTCCCAAAGTTGAAAAAACGCTTTCGCTCCATTTGTGGAATTACTTTCCCTATGGCTGGCTCCATGCCGCTTCGGGGCCGGTCATGGCCGGGGCCGACCTGTTCATTATCAAACTCACAGGTAAGGGTGGGCATGGCGCCATCCCTGAAAACACAGTGGACCCAATTGTCGCCGCGGCCCATGTGGTCACCGCCCTGCAAACGATCGTGGCCCGCAACGTGACCCCGCTCAAGCCGGCTGTGGTCAGCGTAACGTCCATCCACTCAGGGACGGCGTTCAACGTCATCCCACAAACGGCCGAACTCAATGGCACCATCCGCACTTTCGAGCCAGAGGTCCGCGCGCTGGTACACCAGCGTTTCGAGGAGCTCGTGCGCGGTGTGGCCGCTTCGATGGGCTGCCAGGCCGAGATCACCATCAAGCAGATCACAGCTCCGGTCATCAATGATGACCAGGTCGCCGGGCAGGTACTGAATGCAGCGCAAACCCTGTTCCCAAATGCTGAAATTGACACAGCTCCCTATCTCACCACCGGCGCCGAAGACATGGGCTACATGCTTGAAAAGGCCGATGGTTGTTATTTCTTTGTCGGGTCGGCCAACGCGGAAAAGAATCTCACCTACCTGCACCATCACCCCAAATTCGACTTTGACGAACGCGCCATGATCACAGCTTCTGCCCTCATGGCCACTGCGGCAGCCAATTTGTTGAAATAGCTTCACGCCTAATAACAAAAAATGCCGACCAGTTCCCAAGTCGGCATTTTTTGTTTGCACAGGTGTTTATACGGCCAGCATCATCACGCGTACCAGCAAGGCTGCAAACAATGCCACACCCACTGTCAACGCAGAAATGACCAGCATGGCGCGTGTTCCTAATTCACGGCGCAGAACCGCCAGTGTGGCCAGGCACGGCAGGTAGAACATCACGAACGTGGCATAGACGGTCATCTGCACAGCGGTAAGTGCAGTATCAAAATCCACGGTGCCCAGGGCCTGACCCAACATTACCAGCGATAGTTCCTTGCGAAAGATGCCAAAGATCAATGGCACCCCCGTCTCGATGGGCAGCCCCATGATCCATGTGAACGGGCGCGCCAGCCAATTGAAAACCATGGACAATCCAAAATAGTTCAATAGCGCCAGCACCGCACTCCCACCGATCAACAACGGCCAGGCTTCGACTACGAATTCACGCATCCGAAACCACGATTTTCCCAATACGTTCCTGAGGGTGGGCACACGATACGGCGGCATTTCCAAAATGAGACCCGGGGTATCTTCGGGCATTAGCCCAGACATGACCCGCCCCGTCACTGCGATGACCAGCAAATTGAAGAGGTACAACCCAAAGGCTGCCAGCGGCCCCAGATAGTAAGCCACCAATCCGAAGACCACCGCCATTCTCGCGGCGCACGGGACGAGGGTAGCCAGTGCCGCCGCCAGATACCGGTCACGCGGCTCCTCCAACGTGCGCGTGGACATAACCGCAGGGACGTTGCACCCATACCCCAGAATGAACGGCACGATGGCTTTGCCATGCAGACCGATGCGATGCATGAACGTGTCCATCAAAAAAGCAACCCGCGGCAAATAACCAATATCTTCCAAAATTCCCAACCCGAACAGGAATGGAAGAAGATACGGCAGGACGATCGCCACCCCCGCCGCGATGCCCTGCATCACCCCCAACACGATCTCAGATAACAACGGCGCCGATCTGAACGGAGCCAGTGCCCCACTTGTCAGCGTTTCGAACATCACAAGCAATGGCGGTTCGATCACTTTCCCGATCCCGTACACGGCCTGAAAGAACAGGAACAAGATCAACAACAAAATGCCATATCCCCACACCGGATGCAACAACACATCGTCCAAACGGTCACGCAGCGTCAGTTGACGTGCGCTGCGTGTGACAAAGCGTTTCGCCAAGTCCAACGCCCGTATGTGCCCTCCGCTCTCCGCCTTCTTTCTGCTCTCTGCTTTCCGACTTCCATCTCCCGCCTTCCCCACCTCCAACGCTTTCAAAAACAGCTGCTTCACACCGCGCCCCTTGCTGGCCACCAACGGCAACACAGGAACACCCAATTCATGTGCCAGTCCCTCGCCATCGATCCGCAGGCCAGTGCGCGTCGCCTCATCCAGCATGTTCAAGGCCAGGATCATCGGCTTACCGAGCAGGAGCAACTCCAGGCTTAGGTCGAGAGCCGCAGCTAGTTGCGTCGAGTCTGCCACATTGATGATGACGTCCACGGCATTCGATGTTAGATAGCGCGCAGCTTCCGCTTCGGCCGGGCTGCCGCCCTCCAGCGAATACGTACCGGGCAAATCCACCAATTCAATCACCTGCCCTGCCACACGCACCCGGCTCTCGGTAAAATTCACCGTGGTGCCGCTGAAATTCCCGGTGGCAGCTTTATACCCCGCCACCTGATTGAACAACGTACTCTTGCCACAATTCGGAGCGCCGATCAAGGCGATACGCATGGCAACTCCACTTGCACCTTTTCGGCCACGGCACGCCCTAAAGCGATCTCGCGCCCATTGACTTCCACCAACACCGGCCCGCCCAACGGCGCACTGCGCACCACACGCACTTCATCACCCGTGTGCAAACCCACTTGCATCAAGCGCGTGCGCAGCCGCCCGGCCTGCGCCGCCAGCCGGGCACATTGCCCCTCAGGAACATCCAAAAGTGTTGTCACGTCTCTCTTATAACGCGGACAAACGTTCAGGCCAAGTGATGAACATCTATCTGCGACTGGATTATTATCGTGAATTCAGATTGGATTAGGACAAAATGACTTTGCGCTTCATCCGACTCTTGTCCGCGCTTCTGGCAACCATGGGCCTGTTTGCTTGCGCTACGCGCCCCAGCATACTCACCACTGAGACCATTCCCACTGCACCCACCGCCACATTCACACCCGACATCCCGGCCTTCACCTCTACGGATTTTCCACAAGAAGCCTGTGGCTACCAATGGGCGTACCAGGACCTGCCCGAACTCACCGCGCAACTGGATAATGAAATCGCAGCAGCAATTCCAAATGCGACCGCACGTGCCGCAGCCTTCGGCGAAAACTGTCTCGGCAATACAGGGCAGGTCATTCGCTTTCTAGCCAGGGAAACCGATTTCCATGTATCCATACCCGTAGAGAGGCTTGACCAGTACGAAGCCTTTGGCAACTGGATCGCACAAGCCATGAATATCGTCATCGCCATCCCGGCAGATTCCATCGTCGGCCCCATGCCGGGCTTTGTGGAATTTCGCTTCGAAAAGAATCAGGCAGAACTGCTCTACCTACAGGTACCGATACAGACCTACAAAGACAATGCCAATGGTCTGACCGGAGAAAGTTTATTTCGTATGTTTTCTCAGACCCCTTAAACCACGCTCTTTCTGTAGTGGTTGCTCTCAACCTCCAGCGCATAGCGTGGAGGTTTTATTTTTCATCTCCAATAGAATTACCAAAACTCACCGTCTTGCCTACGCGCAAATAATCACCTCTTGACAAACAGCCTCACAAGTCGTATATTACGTTTAGTAATTACTAAACGTATAAAACGAGAAAATATGTCAACCAAACTCACTTCCATCAAACAAGACTTCACCGAGGGTCTCAGTCAGATCAGCCGCTTTTGGGGTTTCCCTAAAGGCATGGGCGCCATCTTCGCCGTGCTTTACCTCTCCCCTGCTCCGCTATCGCTGGATGAGATCGTAACAGAAACCGGCCTCACCAAGGGCGCCATCAGCACCGAGATCCGCATGCTTGCGCGCATGGGCCTGGTCCACCGCTCGACCAAACTCGGCGACCGCAAAGACTACTACGCCGCGGAAACAGACTTCTTCGCCGCGATCCGCTCGATCTTGCAGGAGCGCCAGAACAGCGAGTTCGACCGCGCCGTGCGCTCGGTGAAAGCCACCCTGCAAAAAATGGACGAGAACTGGGTGGACGACGCTGAGTGGAACTTCGTCTACGCCCGCGTACAAGCCCTGCAGGAATTCTTCGATGCCATCGACAGCCTCTCAAAGGCAGTCATCAAATTGGACAAATTAGGACTCTCGAACGTAACCAAAATTCTTGGGGTCCTGAAGTAATACTTTACAAGGAGCAAACTATGAACTCGATCCTTTCCTTTCTTCTCCAACTGGCCTTGACCATCATCCTGGCCTTTGTCATTGTCGGCTACCTGCGGCCTTTTCTGCGCAAGGTGTTGACCGACCTATGCGGCACCGAGGAGCGCGCCCAATTTTGGACGGCCTTCTCCAACATTTTATTGATCGGCATGCCGGTGTTGCTGGCCATGGCCTACAAACCCGAAGCCGAGACCGCTGAAGCGCTTTTCTTTGAAGTGGCTGGTAAATTGAGCGGCAACTTCGGCGGGCTGTTGTTCGCGCTGGTCGGTGTGGGCGTGTTCGTATCGTTCTT
>CAZJMZ010000124.1:6709-8683 GCA_964547115.1 uncultured Anaerolinea sp.
CTGGTCCGCTCCCTGCAAGGTGTGGATGTGCTGGTCAACACCTATTGGGTGCGCTTCGACCAGGGAAATAACACCCAGCCCCGCGCCGTGGAAAACACGCGGACATTGGTCAACGCCGCCAAAGCCGCTGGTGTGAAACGGATCGTGCACATCAGCATCGCCAATCCATCAGCCGAATCGCACCTGCCTTACTATTGGGGCAAGGCGGCTAACGAAAAAGCCGTGATCGACTCAGGTATCCCATACGCGATCCTGCGCCCCACCGTGCTCATCGGCAAAGAGGATATTCTGATCAACAACATTGCCTTCCTGCTCAGGCGCTTCCCCTTCTTCTTCATCCCTGGTGATGGATCCTATGGCATCCAGCCAGTTTATGTCGATGACCTGGCCGATCTGGCCGTGGAGGGTGTGTACAGCAAAGACAGCTACATCATTGACGCCGTGGGGCCCGATAGCTATTCGTTCAAGGACTTTGTACGGCTGATCGGTGAAAAGGTCGGGGTGCAGAGACCGTTGATCTCCGTCCCGCCCCGGCTGGCCTTGTTCGCCGCCCAGTTCCTGAGCCTGTTCGTGAAGGATGTGATCTTGACCCCCGAAGAAGTGGATGGCTTGATGGGCAACCTGCTGGTCTCGAAAGAACCCGCCCGCGCCCAGACCGCCTTCAAGGACTGGTTGCACAATCACCGCGAGACGGTTGGCGTTCGTTATGCTTCCGAATTAAGCAGACATTACCAATGAAGCCTGTCACCCTGTTTCGGATGGGTTTGTTATTACCGTACGGCTTATGGATTGTCTGCGCCGGGATTGTGGCCATCTTGTCGCTGACAGGAATGGCGCTTTCAGAGACTGTAAATACACTTGTGATGCCAATCTTCTTTTACGCGTTTGGTGTCATTCTATGGCTAGTGCCTTATACCGTGCTGGCGATCAGTTTGTGGATCTGGAGTCGCAACAAAACTACAGAATCGCTCCGCGTGGTAGCGCTCGTGGCCCCGTGGTTGTTGGGCATGCTCATGATGCTGGAAGTCTTTCTCGTCTCTCTGCCTGCGAACGGACTCAACCAGGTAGTCAATGACTTCACCAGTCAATCTCTGGCGGTGGGTGTCTTCAGCCTGGTGTTTGGTTATGCGTGCGTGGGCATTGCGTTTGTGATTTATGCCATCTTGCGCAATCGCAGTATGATCGTCGAAGAAATATTACCTGCAATCTGACATGGCTCGCGAATCAAAACGCTCCTCATGTTACTTGAGGAGCGTTTGTCGTTTAATCGATCTTCACTACGCCGGTGCATTTTGGGCTGTCCATGCAGCCGTAGTAGCGCTTCCCGGCTTGTGGACCATCACGATGAATACGCAAGACCATCATCCGGCCGCAGATGGGGCACATTGGAACCGAATCAGGTTCGGCTGAAGCGCGCAGCGGGGCCGTCTCCCGCACTTTCATAATGGCCAGTTGAAAAAGTTCAGCCACGTCGCGTTGTTGATAGCGTTCACTCGAAGGGATATGCACCAGCGGCAACCCGGCACTGAGGAACAGGTCTTCCATGAATTGGTCGGCTTCACGGGTCTCACTCTTCGCCACAGGTTTGACCAACTCAATACCCATGATGGGCTGAAAAGATTTCGGGTCGCACAGCAAGAAGTCCACATGCTTGCGGAAGATCTTGTTGAAGAAGTGCACGTTCTCGTTCGGGCGCACAATATAGAACAGGTCGTTCACCGCCACTTTCGGGCAGATCACATAACGCTTGCCCACCATCTCTTGCAGGGTGTGATAGAGCGCCATCTCAGGCATGGACATGAAGCGCTCGCGCAGGCGATACGGCAGACGGCTGGATTTGGTTTCGGGCATGAGCGGGCGCTCCCTGTGGATGAGTTGATTGATTATATTCCTGTTGCTCAAAAACCAGCATGTTTTGGCGTGTTGATTTCGTAACGAACAGCACCACGGACAAAAAATCCCCGGCTAGCGGGG
>CAZJMZ010000125.1:0-8642 GCA_964547115.1 uncultured Anaerolinea sp.
CGAGAGGATGGCCTCGCGTTCGAGATCGAGAATGTATTGCTCGCTCACCCATTGTGGACGAGTCAAATCACCGCCACACATCACGTAGGCCAGTTTACCTGCAACATGGTGGTCGTACTGTGTAATGTACTGGCCTTCCTTGAACATCCAGGCACCAATGCGAATGGCCGCCAGGGCATCCCGACCGGCAGCATAAATGAGTTCAGGCGCAGGTGGTTTATACCCGGCCGCCACCATGTGCAGAACTTCTCGCTTCGCTTCTGCCAGCAGGTGACCGCGATTCATCACGACCCGGTCAGCAGGCAACAAGATGTTCATGCCGCGGGCTTCTTCGGCACTGGTCGCCACTTTGGCCTGACCCATTTGCAGAAAGGCCTTTTGCAAAGCAGGCAGGGCCTCGGCATTTTCAACCCGCATCGCCGGGTTGACGATACGCCGCAGCATCTCCTTGGTGCCCGCCCCCGCCGGGATGACACCCACACCAAGCTCCACAAGACCGATATAGGTCTCAGCCGCCGCCACAACCCGCGACGCGTGCATGGTGATCTCGCACCCACCGCCAAGCGTGAGCCCGGCAGGTGCAACCACCACTGGTTTCGGCGAATAGCGCATGCGCATGTTCATATCCTGCAATTTGCGCACGGCTGCATCGAGCATATCCCACATGCCCTGCTGCGCACCCACCACCATCATGAACAGGTTCGCCCCTGCGCTGAAATTTTCACCTTCGTTGCCGATCACCAGGCCATCAAAGTCGGTATCGAGACGCTCCAGGCCTTCCATCGCGACCTGGAAGATATCATCATCGAGCGCGTTCATCTTGGTGTGAAATTCCAGACACGCCACACCATCACCCATATCACGCAGCGAAGCGCCCGCGTTCTCCGCGATCACTTTGGTGCCCTTCAATTGCACCACACCTTCAGGCAATTTGAGTTTCACATACTTGCCCTTCACCGCATCATACGCCGCAACTTTCCCGCCATTCTTGTATTGATAGAACGACTCAACTCCGTTCTTCAACATCTCGTTCACCCACTTCGGCGCAGGATAGCCCGCTGCTTTCATCTTTTTGGCTGTTTCTTTCACCCCAAGCATGTCCCACATCTCGAACGGGCCGGCCTCATGCATAAAGCCCCAGCGCACGGCATCATCGATCGGCTTGACCGTGTCTGCCACTTCAGGGATGATGGACGCCGCATACTGAAAGCCCTGATACGTCAACGCTTTGACAAGTTCAGAGGCTTTATCTGGCGAAGCCGCCTCCAACATGACCTTGAGCCTGTCTCCCAGATCCTCGACATCCTTCGCCGCCTTGACCGAGTCGAAGCGCGGCTTGGTGGCAGGCACATGCTCCAGGGTCTTCAGGTCCAGCGACCAGAATTCCTTTTTGCCTTCGGCGTTGCGCACTTCCTTGTAAAAACCGACCTTGGTCTTGTTGCCCAGCCACTTGCGCTCCAGCAACGTGGACATCAATTGGTTCGGGCCTTCCGATTTGAGATATTCCTGCCCGAGTTTGTCATGCGGGATCAACGGCGCCAGATTACGTCCAACATGGTCCCACACATCGACACCGACCAGGTCGATCAGGCGGAAGGTCGCGGTCTTGGGCCGCCCCATCAACGGACCGGTGACCGCATCCACTTCATCCACGGTGTAGTCGTTCTTCAGGATGAAGTCCAGCCCGAAGGCGCCCGTGCCGAAGGCCACCCGATTGCCGATGAAGTTCGGCGTATCCTTGCATAAGACGATGCCCTTGCCCAGCCTTCGCTCGCCAAACTGAGCAATGAACTGGAGCACTTCCTTATCCGTATCCCTGGTCGGGATGATCTCCAGCAGTTTCAAATAGCGTGGCGGGTTGAAGAAATGTGTGCCGAGAAAATGCTGTTTGAATTCCTTTGAGCGCCCCTCCGCAATGGAGGTGACCGGAATTCCTGAAGTGTTCGTCGAAACGATCGCCTGTGGCTTGCGCACAGAGTCGATGCGCACCATTAGCTCCTGCTTGATCTTCAGGTTCTCGATGATGGCTTCAACGATCCAATCCGCTTCGCCCACGGCGGCAAAATCATCTTCAAGGTTGCCCAGTTTCACCAGCGTCTTCAACTCCTCCGCCATCAAGTTGGCAGGCCTGGCCTTGAGGCAACGCTCCCAACCATCTTTCACGATCTTATTTTTATCGCCCCCATTGTCCGGGATATCGAGCAGGGTCACTGGCACGCCTGCATTCGCCAGATGCGCAGCGATCACCGCCCCCATGGTCCCTGAGCCGATGACGACGGCTTTGTGAATTTGATATTTCATGTATGCCTCTTATTTTCTTTCGAACATCGCTGGTTGAGTAGGCGGCGCTGTTCCGCCGTATCGAAACCAGTAGTTCGCATAAGAAATCTTGTTACAAAAATCACCTTTGGTTACTGGTGGTTTCGGTACGCCCTTCACTATCGTTCGGGCTACTCAACCACCGACATCGTCTTGTTACCTCAACTCACTGCCACTATACCCAAGGATCTGTCGCGCCACCACCAGGCGGTTGATCTGACCGGTGCCCTCGTAAATATCGGTGATCTTGGCGTCGCGGAACCACTTCTCAGCCAGGAACTCGCGGCTGTACCCCAGGGGCCCCAGGATCTCGACCACCTTCTGGGTGATCTTGGTGGTCACATCGCCGGCCCGCACCTTGCTCATGGAGGACTCGAGCGCATTCGGCTTTTTATTGTCCGCCATCCACACCGCCTTGACGACCATCAACCATGCCGACTTCAACTGGATCTCCATGTCGATCACATCCCGTTCAATGGAGGTCAATTTCTGGCGCGGCAGGCCGTACCGCACCTGTACCCCATTCTCGGTCAGTTTCTCTTTCAGGAATTCCAACGCGGCTCGTGCCACACCGATACCGGAGGCTGCCACGAGCGGCCGGGTGGCATCGAAGGTGGCCATCGCCCCCTTGAACCCGCTGGTGGATTTTTCGACCGTGGCGCTGCCCAGAATATTATCGAACGGCACACGCACATCCACGAACGAGATGGCCGCCGTGTCGCTGCAACGGATGCCCAGTTTGTGCTCGAGCTTTACGATACGCACGCCGGGCGTCCCGCCCTCGACAACAAAGGCCCGCATCCCGGCCCGGCCCGCGGTCGGGTCGATCGTGGCCCACACCACCAGGAAGCCCCGGCCGAGCCGCTCGTAGCTGGAAAAAGCCTTATCGCCGCCGGTGACGAAGATCTTCTCGCCGTTGATGACCCATTCGTTGGTCTTCTCATCCAACACAGCTCGGGTGCGGATGGCTGAGTTATCAGACCCGGCTCCCGATTCGGTGATGCACATCGCAGAAAAGGTCGGCTTGTCCTCGGTGAAGCGGGTCAGGAATCTTTCACGCTGTTCCGGTGTCCCCGCAGAATGGACCGCCGCTGCACCCAGGCCGCCGCCCGGCAGACAGTGATACATCCCCAGGTCACCATACGACAGCGCTTCGATCTGGGCGGCGATCACCTGATAACCGATGGGCGGGCGTTTCTCTTTACCATCACCCTGGCTCTCCTCCTTCGGCGCCAGCCGACCGGCGCCAGTGGCCTTCATGGCCATGTGCATGAACTCAATATAATCCCAGGGGATCTCGTGCTCATGTTCATCGAAATACCGCGAACGGGGCCGCATCATTTCATCGGCAACGGTCTTCAGCATGAACTGGGTTTGTGTGATCGGTTTGGGGGCTTCAAATTCGATAGGCATAGGTTCTCCATTCTTCCTTGGGCAACGGCCCTATACAATGGCAAGTCCGGTAAACATCGCAAAGCCTCGGGCGTTCCGCATCCACAATTCCACCGGGTGCTCGCGGATATAGCCATGCCCGCCGAGGATTTGCACGGCCCGGTCGGTGACCATCATCACCATATCGGCGGCGCCAGTGGCAGCCAGGTAGGCTTCGTTGGCGGCATCCTCCCGGCCCTGATCGAGCTTCCAGGCCGCCTCCCAGGTGAGCAAACGGATGGCCTCGATCTCGGTCCGCATTTCGGCGAGCATGAAAGCGATGGCCTGCTTTTGGGCGATCTTCATGCCGAAGGCTTCGCGCTCTTTGGCGTAATTCTTTGCGTATTCGAACGCACCATGCGCCACGCCCAGGGCGGTTGAGGCGGAGGCCAGGCGCATCGCAGCCAGCAGCAGGTCAAAGTCACAGCCTGAAGCGCCGCCAAGTCGTTGGGCCACAGGTACTTTGACATTATCCAGTTTGACCCGATAGAGCGGGAGCGCATTGAGACCCAGCAACTTTTCCCGTTCGTCACTGACGGATAAACCCGCCGCCTCTTTCTCAACGATGAAGGCCTGACTCTGCCCATCGAGTTTTGCATACACGAGCAGCGCCTCTGCCCGATCAGCAAACGGGACGAAGGCCTTCTCGCCCTGCAAAACATAGGCATCGCCCTGGAGCGTGGCCGTGGTCTTCAGTTCGTTGGGGTCGAAATCGAAGGCATACTCGATGAGCGCCGCCGTGAAGGGCCGCCACTCACCTGCGATCACTTGCGGCAGATAGGTCTGTTTCTGCTCTTCGGTGCCAGCCAGCAGGATCGGCGTGGCGAAGAGGCCCGGCGCAAGCACGGCCAGCGTGCCAGCCAGGTCACCGAACGCCATCTCCTCCACGGCCAGGACGTTGGTGACGGCGCTGCGCTCACCAAACCCGCCATAGGCCTCGGGGATGGAAGCCTGCAACAGGCCCAATTCCCAGCCTTTGTTGACCAGTTTCAGCGGCAGGGATTGGCTCTCTTCGGCTTCATGTGCGGCCGGGCGCAGATCATTGGCCGCATATTTCCGGACGGCCTCCACCAGCATTTGTTGTTCTTCGGTCGGGTCGAATGAGTACATGGTTTCTCCTTCGGGTATCTGAGGGATAAACAAATAGATGTATTTAACTGGCTACTGCTTTTTCCAATTGTGGCATGGCGCTGGCAAAGGCACGATATTTCGCCGGCAGGCCATTATTCACTTCGTCGGCATTGACGATCTCGACCAGCGCATGTTCATATAAATATTCGAGATAGGCACCGGTCTTTTCAAGGGCCAGGAGTTGGGTGTAGCCGCCGGGGTTTTCGTAGACCGCGTTGCACACTTCCAGAATGGTGGCGGGCTCGGCGAGGGTTTCAACGGCCTTACCCATGCGACGCAGGATGTTCTTGTGCGTGGCCTCGACAGCGGCGGAAAGGTCGGTGATGGCGGCATCGTGACCGTTGAGGATGAGACGAGCGCCCTCAGCCCAGGCCTGAAAAGCGCGGAGCGAGGCAAGGTAATGGTCGAGGCCGCTGTACGGTGTGATGGACTCGGGCGAGATATGCGGAGTGACACCTTCCACGACCATGTCACCGCACAGGATGAGGTCATTCAGTTTGAAGGCTACATGGCCGGGGCAATGCCCGGGCAGGTGGATGAACTCGAAAGGCAGGGACTCGCTGCTATATAAAAAATCCACGGGGACGGAGGTGTACAGGGCTTTGGTGAAACGGTAGATGTTGAGGAGGGAATCAACTTCTTCTTTAGCGAGGCCGGCTTCGGCGAGGAAGGAGGCGAGGCGGCGGGAGATGAGCGCGAGACGTGCTTCGTGATGCGCCACGGTCTGCACATCCAGTGCGTGGCATCCGATCCTGGCAGAAGTCAGCGGCTTGAGTTTGGAGAGTCCGCCGTAATGGTCGATGTGAGCGTGCGTCAGGAGGATATGGGTGAGGTCTTGCGGTTGCAGGTTGGCTTTGGTGAGGCCGGTCAGCAGGTCGGTATGGGATGTGTCGGTGCCGGAACCGGTGTCGATGAGGATGCGCCGATCGTCCTGAATGACCACATAGGCGTAGGCCCAGAACTTGGGAAAGGCCTGCAGCGGAAGGCGATGGATGGTCGCTCCGCTGGTTTCGAACGTGGCAAACGAAGGACGGGTCATTTACGCAGGCCGTTGAGCAGCAGGTCTGAATATTGGTCGGCGATCTGTTCGATGGAGAGCGGGCCGCTATCGTGATACCAGGTGATGGTCCAGTTGAGTTGGCCGAGCAGGGCGCGGGTGGTGAGCGCCGGGTCGGTGTTGACGAACAGCTTCTGGCTCACGCCTTCGGCGATCGTATCCTTCCACAGCGCTTCGAACTTATCGCGGTTGGGGACGTGCCGGGCGTGCTGGCGGCGCTCGAGCGCGCGGTGCTCGAAGAGCAACACGGTGGCCAGGTCGATGTTCTCGATGAGAATGAACAGATATTCACGCATCATCGCGCGCAGTTTTTGATCGGCGGGGACGGGTTGTTCAGTGAGGGGTGTGATGCGCTCGAGCAGCAGTTGCAGGGCTTTCTCCAGGATCTCGAGCAGGATCTCCTGTTTGGAGGCGACGTGGTGATACAAACTCGCTTTGCGGAGATTGACGGCCTTGGCGATGTCATCCATGGATGCACCGTGAAAGCCTTTTTGGCGGAACACCTGGGCGGCGGTCTCTACGATCTCATCTCTGGTCATAACTACTCCCTACCGAACGGTCGGTTTGTGCTATAATACCGAACACAGCACTGACTGTCAAGGTAGAATTGGATCAACGAGGTTACAGGAGTTTAGCGATGAAGTATTTTGTGACCGGTGCAACCGGGTTTGTGGGCGGTGTGCTCGCCCGAAAGCTGCGCGAACAGGGACACGAGGTCCATGCTTCGGTGCGGAGCCCGGAAAAAGCCAAAGACCTGGAGGCCATCGGCGTCCGGTTGTTCAAAGGCGACGTGACCGACAAAGAGTCCATGCGCGCGGCGATGACCGGCGTGGATGGCGTGTATCACGTGGCTGGCTGGTACAAGGTGGGGACGAAAGACAAGAGCGGCGGCGAACAGGTCAATATTCAGGGCACACGCAATGTGCTGGAACTGATGCAGGAGTTGAAGATCCCCAAAGGCGTATACACCAGCACGCTGGCGATCAATTCAGACACCCAGGGCAAACTGGCCGATGAGAACTACCATTTCAGCGGCAAGCACATCAGCGAATATGACCGTACCAAGGCTGTCGCCCACGAGATCGCCAACGAATTCATCGCCCGCGGGTTGCCGCTGGTCATCGTTCAGCCGGGGCTGATCTACGGACCCGGCGACACTTCGTCGGTGCGGACCAACCTGCTCGACCTGTTGAAGGGCCGGCTGCCCATGCTGCCTTCCAAAACTGGGTACTCCTGGGCGCACGTGGACGATATCGTTCAAGGCCATATCCTGGCCATGGAAAAAGGCCAGGCAGGCCAGGCCTATATCATTTGCGGCGAACCCTACACCGCTGTGGATGCCTTCCAACTCGCCAGCCGGGTGGCCGGGGTACGGACGCCGATGACCGTGCCCTATCAAATGATGCAGGTGCTTTCAGCGCTGGTTTGGCCGTTCGACGCCTTCCTGCCGGAAAGCTACACGTCCGAAGGCCTGCGCGTCATTGGCGGCGTCACCTACTGGGGTGACAACAGCAAGGCCAAACGCGAATTGGGCTACCAGCCGCGCCCGGTCAGCGAAGGCTGGGTAGAAACGGTGAAACACGAGCTGAAATTGCTCGGAATGTCATGACATTTGCAATGAAATAAAAATGCTATAATAAAAATATGGCCATGCCCACTTCAAACCCCGAAAATACCCTCGCACCGACCCCTGAACAACTGGAACAGGAACGGCAAATGAAACGCACCATGACCGGTGTCGTGATCGGCGCGGTCATCTTCCTGGTGCTGCTGGGGCTGGCGATCTACTACCTGCTGCAACCCGCCTCCCCCACCGACAAGATCCGCGACATCTTCATCATCGTCGTGGCGCTCGAATCGCTGGTGATCGGTGTGGCGCTGATCGTGATGATCGTGCAGCTGGCCAGCCTGATCAACCTGTTACAGAACGAAGTGCGGCCCATTCTCAAAGCCACCAATGACACGGTCAACAACCTGCGCGGCACCGCCGAATTTTTGGGCGAGAACGTGGTGGAACCGGTCATCAAGTTGAACGGCTACCTGGCCGGGCTGAACCGCCTGGTCGAGATGATGGGCCTCAAGAAAAAATAGAAATTCGCGCTGAGCGAAGCGAAGCGCAGTCGAAGCGCAGTTTTCATACACCCAGTCCTTCGACTACGGACCGCGCAAACCCCGCCGGTTCTCCGCTCAGGACCAAACTTAACCACAACCATAAGGAGTTACCATGTCGAACGAACGTGATGAATTTGGAGCTTTCCTCGTCGGCTTTATTGTCGGTGGGCTCACCGGAGCCGTCGTGGCCTTGCTGTTCGCCCCGCAATCGGGCGAAGAGACCCGCGCGCTGATCAAGGACAAGTCGATCGAACTGCGCGATAAGGCCCAGACCACCACCGAAGAAGCCCTGGCCCGCGCCGAACAGGCCGCCGCCGAGGCCCGCGCCCGCGCCGATGAACTGGCCCGCCAGTTGAAGGAACGCGGCACCGAGGTCTACTCGACCGCCCGCGAGCGTGGCACCGAGGTGTACAACGTGGCCAAGGAACGCGGCACCGCCGCCTATGACAGCGTCCGCGAACGCGGCAAGGCTGCCGTTGACTCGCTGCGCCGCAAGAAGGATGGCGCAGAGGGCGAAACCGCCGCGTAACTCTGCCCGACACCGAACAAGGGTTTGCTGGCCACCGCCGACAAACCCTTGTTTTTTTCCTGC
>CAZJMZ010000126.1:0-3478 GCA_964547115.1 uncultured Anaerolinea sp.
TCCAAATCTTCCTGGTCTTTCTCAAGGTCAATCTGCTCAGCACCTCCGGCCCTGCGTCGGTGGGGCTGCTGTATCACGAAGTAGTGGGCAAGATGGTAACCGAAGCGCAGTTCGTGCAGGCCGTAGGATTATCGTCTGTGCTGCCGGGTAGTGATGCGTTACAGTTGGCCATGTATATCGGCTATGCTGTGGGGGGCTTTTCCGGTGGGTTGGTGGCGTTGACCGCTTCCATTCTGCCGCCTACCGTGATCATTCTAGGTGTAACAGCCATCCTTAGTCGTGTCCGCAGACAGGCCTGGGTGGGGAATTTTGTCGAAGGGCTTGCACCTGCCATTGCAGTACTGATGCTATTCACTGCGTGGAAGATCTTTCAAAAGGGCGGCGCCACAGGCTGGCAGGGCTGGGTCATTGGCGGGGTCAGTTTGCTGGCGATGTTACTCAAAGTGCCTGAACGTATTGTAGTGGTGATCGCTGCGCTGGTGGGGGTTTTCTTCCTATCATGAATCAATCGCGCGTCGAAGTTTGGTGGCGGCTGATGTTGATGTTCCTCAAAGTGAACGTCCTTTCGCCGTCGGGGCCGGCCTCCATCGGTTTGTTATATAAAGAAGCGGTCGGCAAGATCATGACTGAAGCGCAATTCGTGGAAGCGGTGGGCTTCTCGAACGTGCTCCCCGGCAGCGAAGCGCTCAAACTGGCCATGTTCGTTGGCTTTGCGGCGGGCGGCATCCCTGGTGTGTTCTCGGCCTTGCTGGGTGCCATTCTGCCGCCAACGGTCTTGATGTTCATCGTGGCCGCCATCTTGCAACAATTCCAGCATGAAGACTGGCTCAACGGATTTGTGGCAGGCTTGAGCCCGGCGGTGGCTGCGTTGATCGTGGTGGTGGCCTGGGAATTATTCCGTGCCAGTACACGCAAAAAATTAGACCGCCGGGCGGTGTTCATCGCCGGGTTGAGCGCGGTCGCATTCTGGTTCGAAGTACCATCGCCCATGGTCTTGTTGGGGGCGGGGGTGTTGGGTGTCATCTTATACGGGCGACGGAGTGGTTGAGCATGACTGAAGTATTGATCGCAACGAATGGATTTATCGACTCGTGGAATGCTGTGGAGTATGGCGCCTGGTTCGCTGAAAGTATGCGGATGAAGATCACGCTTCTCGGAGTGACCGAAAAGCTGGACTCTGCGGCGAGCGACGATCACCACCCCCTGGAGGACGTGTTCGAGCGCGCTGTCCGTTTGTTTAAGGAGCGGGGTGTGGCATACAGCCTCGAGGTCCAGACCGGAAGCGCCGAGCAAGTCATCGCCAAGAAAGCGAATAGCGGTGCTTATATCACCGTGTTGGGACCGTTGGGGCGTCCGCAATTTCGGCGTTGGCTGGTGGGGCGTTCGATCCGTGATTTTTTAGAAAGCATCTCGAGACCGATCCTCTATGTACCGGCGGTGCGCCTGCCGATGCAGAAGCTGTTGATCTCGCTGGGTGGGCTGGGCTACGAAGTGGATGCAGAGATGCTGGCTTTGAAGGTGGCGGTGCAAAACAAAGCGGAAGTCACGCTGTTGCATATTGTCCCGCCGGTCGATCTGGATTACCCAACAGCCCGTGTAGCCAGTGAGAACTGGCGCGACCTCATCAATACCGATACGGTGTTGGGGCGCAACCTGCGCAAAGCCGTCGAAACCGTGGAAGCCGCAGGCTTGAAAGCCACTGTGGATGTGCGCCAGGGGCATGTGGTGGAGGAGATCACCGCCGCGCTCAAGTCTAAAGAGTATGACCTGTTATGCATGGGGTCACCGTATGGTGGCAACCCGTTGCGGCAGTTGTATGCGCCGAATGTAACCGCGGAGATCGCTGAGGCAGCGTATTGTCCGGTGCTGGTGGCGAGACATATGCAAGCCTCAGTGTGAATCAAAAACGCTCGCGTTTGGCGAGCGTTTTTTGTTTTACTTGGGCAGGCCGGGGGTGTATTTATTTTCCCATGCGTTGATCGCTGCGCGAATGGCGGCTTTGATCTCAGGGTCGGGGACATCTTCGACACCATTGAATTTTTGCAGGCCGATGTTGACGAGTACGCCGCCCTCGGGTGATTCCGAGAGGTAGATACCGCGTGTTTCGAGAGGGGTGCCTTGCAACTGTTCCTGTAAAATGAAATCGATCTGGCCGACGATACTGTTGGCGGGTGGTGAGGGGCGCTCATCCTTGCCATCCGGTTTGGCGGCGGATGTTGCGGCAGCGACCGGTTTGGGTGTGGCAGCCGGTGGGGGAGGAGGGGCAGGCCTCGGCTGAGGTGGAAGCGGGGGTGGCGCACTGGGACGCCCCTCGAGCCAGGGGCGCATTACATTCAGCATTTCAATCAGGCGTTTGCGCTGATCGGCAGACAAGGTGGCTGTATTCACAGGCGCGCCATCGAGTTCAAGCGTTACATAACCGCTGTCATTTTTAAGACGTAGCAAGCCTGGGTCGTCCGCTTGCGTGAGTGTGGAGACGCGCTGTGCTTCGGCTTTGGCAATGCGGTCTTTGGCTTCCTTGATGGCGGCCTCGGCTGATTCTTCGGCCTGCCGGATCTTTTTGGCGGTGCGCGTATTGGAATCGAAAAAGCCCAGCACCCAGCCAAGGATCAGCCCGGTTACGCCCCCGGCCAGCAGCCCCAACTCTGGTGTAAATTCAAATCCTTCCATCAGTTACCTCGCTTGTTGGCAACGAGGGCAAATATGTGTGCCACGCTGCCCAACTGTGAGTTTCTTGATCTCTGCGCCGCAGACCGGGCATGGTTTGCCTTCCTGATCGTACACCCGAAAATAATTCTGGAATTGACCGCCGCGATAGGCCCAGTCAATGGATGCGCCGTTACGCTTGATGCCTGCCTTCAACACGGTGCGGATCGCCTCATGCAACGCCCCCGCCTGCTTCAGCGATACTGAATCAGAGGCCGCCAACGGATGCAGTTTGGCGATATGCAGGGCTTCATCGGTATAGATGTTTCCCAACCCGGCCAGGAAGGTCTGGTCGAGTAACAGCGGTTTGAGTTGGCGGTTCTTCTTTTGAAGCGCTTCGAACAGCCATTGTGGGGTAAAGGCTTTGCTGAATGGTTCAGGACCCAGTTTGCCGAGCACGCTCTCGGGCTGGTCTGTGAGCCAGACACGACCGAACTTGCGGGCATCATTGAAGGCCAGATATTGTTTGCCCGATAATTTTAAAAGAAGACGATCGTGTTTGGCAGGGACGGTGGTACTGTCTCGCAGGAGCAGGTCACCGGTCATGCGCAGGTGGATGATGAGCGTGAAATCGGTAAGCTGCACCAGCAAATATTTGGCGCGGCGTCCGATATCGATAATCTTCTGCCCACGCACCTGGTCCTTGAACTTCTTTGGCGAGGGGGTAGCCAGCGTGCGCGCCCAACGCAGGTCGGCATCCAGAATAGTCCGGCCGACGAGCGCTGGCTTGAGTTGCCGTGCAAAGGTCTCTACTTCAGGGAGTTCAGGCATG
>CAZJMZ010000126.1:3578-8631 GCA_964547115.1 uncultured Anaerolinea sp.
GAGCGCTGGCTTGAGTTGCCGTGCAAAGGTCTCTACTTCAGGGAGTTCAGGCATGGTTATTCATTGAACATTTCGCCCACGCTGCGGCCCTCGTGCGCGCGACGAATCACCTCTCCCAACATGGATGCGATCGAGAGCACCGTCACCCGTCCCTCCAGCGGGAGCATCTTTTCAGCGGGGATCGGCACGGTATCGGTGGTGAGGATGTGTTTGATCGGCAGGTCGGCCAGGCGCTGGGCGGCGTTGCGTGAAAAGATGGGGTGAATGAAGGCCAGGTATACATCGCGCGCGCCGTGATTTTTCACCACGCCCACAGCTTGCGCGATCGAGCCGCCGGTATCTACTTCATCATCCACGATGATGACATCGCGGTCGGCCACTTCACCGATCAAGGTCAGGGCTTCGGCGTTGGCGTCGTTGCCGTGACGGCGCTTTTCAATGAATGCAATCGGCACATTGAGGTCGAGGGCGTAATTGCGGCCCTTCTTGGCAAAGCCGAGATCGGTGGCCACCACCACCGGGTCTTTCATCGAAGCCAGCATGTGGTCGCGGATGTGCGCGCTGATCATATGCGAAGCCGTCAACACATCACCGGGGATCGAGAAGAAACCCTGGATCTGCCCAGCGTGCGGGTCCATGGTGATATAGCGGTCGGCGCCGGCGCTTTCGATCATATCGGCTACGAGGCGTGCGGTGATCGGCACCCGGGGCTGATCCTTTTTATCGGAGCGGCCATACGCGAGATAGGGGATCACGGCCGTGATGCGCGCCGCTGAATCCAGCCGGATGGTCTGGATCATGATGAGCAATTCCATCAGGTTGTAGTGTACTGGTGAAGAAGTGGTTTGGATGACGTACACGTCCTGCCCGCGCACGCTGCTCTTCAGTTTGATGAAGATGTTCTCGTTGGGGAACTGGATGACTTCGCGCGGGCTGAGTTTTTGGTCGAGATATTCACCCACTTTTTGCGCCAGGATCGGCGAGCCCGAGCCCGCAAATAATTTGATATCCCCATACATTTTGATCTCGTGATGATGAATGTGTTCTGTCATAAATTCTTTTATTTCAACTTTCCATGGATTAAGATTTCAACCGCCTCGTAAGGCGATAGCTGGCGTTGGATGACCTGCTCAAGGAGTTTTTCATATTCCGATTTTTGGACCGCATCAAAGAAGCGCCGCAACAAGGCTTCAGATAAGAGCGCATCTACTTCAGAACCAAGTCTGGCTCGATCTCGATGAGCCCAATCTCCGCTCGAGCGGATGTGCGCCACATGTTGCGCGATCGACTCGGCCAGGTCTGCGATGCCGGTGCCATCGGTGGCCACAGTCTTGTTGATGGGCGGGATCCAGAGTGTAGTGCTGGCAGATTCAGGCATGGAGGCAGATAAAGTCTGCCCGTGATGGCGGAACAGGCGCTGGGTTGGATGGGCAAGTTCGAGCGTCGTCCGAAGCGCACGTTCGGTGTTTTCCACGCCGGGGCGGTCGGCTTTGTTGATGACGAGCACATCCGCGATCTCCAATATCCCGGCTTTGATGGCTTGAATATCGTCGCCCAGGCCCGGTGCTTCGACTACGAGTGTGGTGTGGGCGAGCCGGGCAATATCCACTTCACTTTGGCCTGCACCGACCGTTTCGATGATGATGACTTCGTAGCCCGCCGCATCGAAGACCTGGGTGAAAGCGGCGGTGGTTTGTGCCAGCCCGCCGACCGAGCCGCGCGAGGCCATTGAACGGATGAAGACACCGTCATCGCCGGAAAGGTCGCGCATACGCACCCGGTCACCGAGCACCGCGCCGCCTGTGAACGGACTCGATGGGTCCACGGCGATGATGGCCACCTTTTGATTGCGTTGTTTGCGATAGTGCAGCGTGAGTTGATTGACCAGCGATGATTTGCCCGTGCCCGGCGCGCCGGTCACACCGATGAGGTGGGCTCTGCCGGTGTGCGCGAACAACTCCGCCAGCGCGGCACGTGACTCAGGGGTTTGATTTTCGACCTGGGTCAACAGACGGGAGATGGACAGGCGGTTGCCTGCCAGTACAGTGGGAACTGACAGCATGGGTCTTTACAACCATAAACCACGCATGCGCGTGGTTTATGCGATGATGGAACGAATATCCTTGATGATATCTTCGGTGGAGGCACCCGGGCCGTAGATGCCGGTGATGCCCATCTCTTTGAGGCGGGGCATGTCTTCATCGGGGATGATGCCACCGATAAAGACCTTGACGTTAGTCTGACCGTTGGCCTTGAGCAATTCCAAAATGCGCGGAGCAAGTGCCATATGCGCCCCTGAGAGAATCGAAAGACCAACGACGTCCACATCTTCCTGCAATGCGGCTTCGGCGATCATCTCCGGGGTCTGGCGCAGGCCGGTGTAGATCACTTCCATACCGGCATCACGCAGGGCGCGTGCCACCACTTTTGCGCCACGGTCGTGTCCGTCCAGCCCGGGTTTGGCAACCAGCACACGGATCTTTTTCTCAGTCATGGTTCCTCCGCGAATGAATTCGTTCGTCATTATACTATGAGGGTGGGGGCACGGAGATGCGCTGCAGTGTTTATTTAACTCAATGATATTGTCATTCCCATGACCGTTAGCTGGCAAAGTCGCTGATAAAAATATGCTATACTTTGTCCATGCAATCGCGTGCAGAATGGTCTCTTTGGGCAGAAACGTTACGCCGCTTCAAACTGGATGGATTGGCTACCTGGTTATTGGAAGCAGGTGCACCTCTGACCCTGATTGGCGCCCAGGCTCTGTACATCAGCCAGCCGTTTATGGGGGGCGGGCAAGTCAAGGCGCTGGCATCCCTATTGGAAGAAGAATCTGAAACGCGGGCTTTCGTCCGTTATTTGCGCGGAGAGGTGCAGTGATGCTGGTCGCTCTCATCGTCGTGGCTGTGGCGGCTGTGTTGTTGCTGGGCCTGACCTTTTTGCGCCGAAGAACACCTGCCGTCTTGCGGCAGATCCCCGCCTATGAAAAACTGAATCGCGCCGTGGGCCTGGCTGTGGAAAAAGGCACCCGCCTGCATTTCTCGCTGGGGCGCGGTGATTTCTTTGCCATGCGCGGCAGTTCGGCCTTTGCCGGGCTGGCGATGTTACGCCGCCTCACCGAGCGCACGTCCGTTAGCGACCGCCCGCCTGTGGTTACCTCAGGCGACCCGGCAATCGCGTTACTTTCACAAGATACGTTGCAGGCTGGCTATCAAGCCGCCGGTGCCGATGAACAATACCGCCCCATGACCGGGCGCCTGACCGGGTTGACGCCCTTTGCATATGCCGCCGGGGCGATATCAGTGGTGCGCGATGAGAACGTCTCGGCGAATGTGTTGATCGGTGATTTCGGTGTGGAAGCCGCGTTGTTGGCTGAAGCCGCCGACCGTGACAACACCACCCTGATCGCCGCCAGCGACTCCCTTGCGGCGCAGTCCATTCTGTATGCTTCGGCGCAGGAGCCTTTGCTCGGCGAAGAACTGTACGCCTCCGGGGCGTATGTGGGGGCGGGCGTCTCGCATGAAGCCAGTGTGCAAGTGCAGGATGTGTTGCGGTGGCTGGTCATTCTGGCCATTCTGGCGGGCGCTGCGCTAAAACTGGCGGGAGTCAACTTCTGATGCGTTACCTGACCGCGGCCATTGCGATGGCCTCCGGGTTCCTTGTGTTGGCGGGATATATCTATCCCATCGACATATTGGTGCAGTTGCGTATGCTGCTGACCGATTGGGCTGTGATACTGGCAGCCATGGCGGCCTTGATCGGTGTGGCCAATCTCATCTTTGTGCAAATGGACAAGCTTCGACGTCGTGAGAAGAATAGCATCTACGGCGTGCTGTTGGTGATCTCGTTGATCGTCACCTTCGGCTTGGGGCTGGTCTTTGGACCGGAGAGTCCTTTGGTCCGGTTGGCGGTTGAGGCCGTGATCGTGCCGGTCGAAGCCTCGTTGATGGCTGTGCTGGCGGTGACATTGGTCTATGCCAGCATCCGTTTGCTCCGCCGCCGGACGGATCTGATGAGCGTGTTATTTCTGCTCGCTGCCGTGCTGTTCCTGGTTGCGGTCATGCCTACGCCGATTGGCCCAGTCCCTGGGAATTGGCTGCTGGCTTCAACCCTTGACTTGTTCTCTTCCGGCGGCGCGCGCGGTTTGTTGATCGGCATTGCCTTGGGTGCCTTGCTCACCAGTCTGCGTGTGCTGTTCGGCATTGACCGTCCGTACGGGGGGAATTGATGGCGAGTTTGATCTGTCCCAATTGTGGAAAAGACAACCCTGACTTCCTCGATGATTGTCAGTTCTGCCAGACGCCCCTGCGGCGTGAAGCACTGAACATTGGGGAGGGACCCACCAAGAAGACCACCGGTGAGTTGGAAGGGGTCTTGCCGGATTGGTTAAGAGAAGCGCGTCAACAGGCCCGTGATGCTTCAGACATCGAAGATGAGAAACTTTCCACCCAACCAAAACTGGATAAAGCCTCCGCGCCCGACCTGCTGGCCGGTCTTGCCTTTCAAGCCGAGTCAGAAGAAGAGGAAGTGCCGGACTGGCTCGCTTCGCTCAACCCCGTAGCTGAGAAAAAGTCCTCGAAGCAGGTACCAGCCCCGGCTGAGTCTGAACCGCCGGATTTCTTCGCCCAGTTCAATCAGCCACAGTCAGAGGCGTCCTCTGCTGTTGTGCCGGCTGAAACTGAGGCGCAGGGCGAGTCCGGGTTCCGTTTTGAAGAGGCACCTGCGCAACCTGATACCGACTGGTTGAGCGGATTGGGTGCGCCTGCCGGACAGCCTGCTGCCGGTTCAGAAGATCTTGGTTGGTTGAAAGATCTCGAAGCCTCGACCAGCCCTGCCGCCGAACCCACGCCATCTGCGGATGGTGATTGGATGTCGAACTTGGGCGGGTCCGCGCAGGAGGATCTGAGTTGGCTCAATAATCTCGGCAGCACACCTGCGCCTTCTCAACTTGAACAACCCGCGCAGGAAGACCTGAGTTGGTTGAATAACTTGGGCGGCACGCCATCTGTTGAAGAGCCTGCTGCTACATCGTCTGCTGACTTGGATTGGTTGA
>CAZJMZ010000127.1:0-8614 GCA_964547115.1 uncultured Anaerolinea sp.
CACCCCCATCGCAGCTTCAGCAGACTGACACAACAAAATAATAAAAACAGCCGGTGACTGGTCGGTCACCGGCTGTTTTTATTCCATACATGTTCACACTAACTAGCCCCCCGCGGTCTCCAGAGTACGATAGGTCTCCAATAGGCTGATCAGGATCTTATCGGTAAAGGCATGGATCTTGGCGTATATCTCTGTAGCGCGTTTGGCCGGGATATTGGCATCGCTATACACCTTGATGACCGATTCCACCAGCGTATCCCTGAAAAACAAAAAGGCTTTGGCGGCATCCACATAACTCAGGTTGTAGCGCCGGGCCCGCGAAGCATATTCATACCCGATCGCATACGATTCAGCCGCGGCTTCACGGCCATTCGTCGCCATGTAGGTCATCAAGCCCTGGAACAGTGAACGTGCGCTCATGCGATACTGGACACGTGCCTGCTCATCCAATTTCTGGTACCAAGACTCCGCTTCCAGGCGCCCCTCCGAGATCTGCATGCGGACGTTCTTCACCACTTCCTGCATCATCCCCTCGGGCTCCACCGCCTCTTCTTTCGACCTTGAAGTTGATTCGGCCCACAAGAGAATTTCTCCCCGCTTGTAGCGCCGGTGCCCGCCCTGCGTTTTATGCACGGGCAGGGCGCCTTTATCAGACCATAACCGCACGGTGCTGGGATGCACACCGAGCAGTTTCGCTGCATCGCTGAGGGAGAGCCATTCTTCGGTCATATCAGGGAATAAGGTAAGCCAATACGGTTAGCGGAATGGCGGCCAGCGCTCCTTTAAGGATGACGCGCTGGGCCTGACGGCGCACCTGCTTGAGTTCGGCATCGTCTTTGATACGTTCCATCTTATCGTTGATGTTGCGCAGACCGCGCGACGCAAGCGCCACTCAGGTCTTATCCAGCGCCTGAATGTAACTGGTGGTTGCTGCGCTGAACATCACATACAACAGCAAACGCCACAATGGATTTACATCCAGGTACACCAACACGGCCAACACGGCCAGAGTAAAGAGGAACTGCTGAACGGCAAACTTCTTGCGGAGCTGGCGCTCTTTAGGGCTGATGTTGGGTACACACACATCCCCCACTGCCTGCGAAGAGGCTCCGGAGGGGTCGAATTTGATCGGGTTGTTGGCCATAGATCCTTGGGTGCCCCGGCGGCCAAATGCCCCACCGGAACAAAAAGTTTATTCTGCCGCCAATGCCACTTTTTCAGTGAATGACGGGTCATGGGCCTTCTTTTGAAAGGCGCCCACATCAATGCGATACAGCATCACCGCCGCCACGAGCAGCATCAGGGCTTCAATGCTGAATACGACGAGGTAACCGTTCAAAGCATTACCTGTCAGCCGGGTGGCCAGGTCTGCGATCACGCCTGCCATGAGCAAACCCACCAGACGGGAAAGGCCATTCGAGAAACCCCAGGCACCGATATACAGGCCAACCTTTTCGGGCACGGTCAGATCGAACATCAGGGAGAGGTTTGAGATGGTGGAGATGCCCGTGCCAAAACCCAGCAGGGTGATGCCCAGATAAAAAGCCGAGGTACTGGTCATCAGCCCGCTGACCACGATCACCACAAAACCGATCAAGGCGGCAAGGTTCCCGGTCTGCGCTACATATTTCTTTTTCACGCGCCCATCCAGAACCCCGGCGATGATGAAGGCCAACAAGGTGAACGTATTGGTAATGGACACGATGCGCGAAGTCTGTTCGACAGACATGCCAAAGGCCTGTGCCCCAAATGGTTCGAGCAATACATCCTGACTCAGGATGGCAGCGAGCAGGAGCAGGAGGTACACGAAGAAGATCTTGGCCACGGGGTTTTCGGTAATGGCAGCGGCCATCTCTTTTACGGTATAGGTATCTGCTTTGGCAGGTTGGGAGGAATGGCTAAAGGGAGGCTCCAGCTTGATGAGGCCGAGCAGGCCCAGCGTCAGGGCAGAGGCGGCGACGATGAGAAAGGCGCGTTCGAGGGCCAGCAGGTCAAAGGTCGGCACCATGCGGCTGAGGCTGATGCCCGTCGCGATCAAACCAATGACCATGAGCGTGAACATCGTCGCAACGGTCTTGCCGCGCCCGTTCTCGCCGGAAAGTTCAGAGGCCAATGAAAGATACGAGACAGCCGAAAGGTTATAGCCCATGCCCCACAAACCGAAGGCCAGCAGGCCCACAACAACGCCCAGCGTAAAATTCTGGCTGATGAGCAGCGCTACTTGCGGCGAGACCGCCACTCCCAAAACGCACAGCACCAGACCCGCCAGAATATAAGGCGAGCGGCGATAGCCGAAAACCGGGTGCCGATCTGAAAAGGAACCAATAGCCACTTGAATGGGTGAAAGCAAATAGGGGAAGATGGCGAGCAGGGTGAAGAGGGTCTTCGAAATACCAAGGTCGAAGATCATCACGCGATTAAGCGTGCTGTTGATGGGTACCAGCGTCATGGCGACGGCGGTGTGGATCAGGGCAAGTTGCAGGCGTTTGAGGAACATAGGGCTTCCGGTGATTGAGATGAAACACAGTGAGGGCGCATGCCCTCACTGTGAGCATGTCGATTGTAGGCATAAATTTCCATAAGTCTATGTAGGTTTGCTTAGGATTTTACTAGAGATTGGTAAGGGTTTCCTGGCAATGGCGATGGTCGCAGTTCATGCCGGGCCAATTCCAGAATGTTGAGCAAACCAGTCTTATTCAAATACCGCGTAGTATAATTCCGGCGCACAATCTGGAGATTCATTCACGCTTATGACCGTCAGCCCCGCCATGCGGCGTTATGCCGCTGAGATCTATCGCCTGCAACAGGACCACGAACAGGTTCCGCTTTCGCTGCTCAGCGAACAAGTGGATGCCTCGGCGCAGGCCATCTCGACGATGGTCAAACGCCTCAACCACAGTGGACACCTGGTGCATGAACCCTATCGTGGGGTTCGGCTGACGGCTTCCGGCGAGCAGATCGCCATGCCCGCCCTGCGGCGTCACCGGCTGACCGAGGTCTTCCTCGTCAAAGTGATGAAATATGATTGGGCCGCAGCGCATGAGCTTTCAGATGTATTCGAACACGGGGTGAACGAAGAGATCGAAGACCGCATGTTCGAACTCGCAGGCCGACCCACCCGCTGCCCGCACGGCGAACCCATCCCATCCAAAGACGGGGTCATGCCGGTGGTGGTGGATGAACCGCTGTCAGATGTGCCCTCCGGGTCTGATTGCGTGGTCAGCCGTGTGCGCACCCACGATATGGACAAACTGCGGTACATTGCCGAGATCGGGCTGGTGCCCGGCACACCGTTCCACTTGTTGAGTTGCGCGCCATTCAAAGGTCCGCTGCGGCTGGAAATGAAGCCGCATGACCACATCATTGGCTACGAGTTGTCGCAATCCATCTGGGTGGAAGTGACCAAACAGGGCGAAGGCAACAAACTGCCGCCGCTGCCCCCCAAAAAGAACTGACCCCCCCACTTCAGCATACCTCTCCAACCCCCGCCGGAACTGAATTTGCCGCGCGGGGCTTTTTTTATCTTCCGCAGAATTTCCTTTCCGGGTAGAGTTAATGGCAAGGAGACAGGTATGCGCTATCAACTCATGGGCAAAAGTGGTTTGCGGGTTTCAGAATGCAGCCTTGGCACAATGACCTTCGGCGAGACGTGGGGTTGGGGCGCCTCAAAAGCCGAAAGCAAAAAGATGTTCGACCTGTTCACGAACGCGGGCGGCAACTTCATCGATACCTCGGTCAATTACACGGATGGCACCAGTGAGGAGTTCCTGGGCGATTTCATCAAGGCCAACCGCGACTATTTCGTGGTCGCCACCAAGTACACCCTCACCCAACCCACCAACACCGACCCGAACGGCGGCGGCAACAGTCGCAAGAATATGATGAAGTCGGTGGAACGCAGCCTCAAACGCCTACAGACCGACCATATCGACATCTACTACCTGCATGTGTGGGATTACCTGACCCCGGTGGAGGAAGTGGTACGCGGCATGGATGACCTGGTGCGTCAGGGCAAGGTGGCTTATGTGGCGTTTTCAGATTCCCCCGATTACATCGTAGCTGAAGCCAACACCCGCGCCGAATTGATGGGATGGTCGCGGTTCATCGGCATGCAGGTCCCCTACTCCCTGCTTGACCGCGCCGCAGAACGGGCCATTTTACCGATGGCCCGGCATTGGGATATGGCTGTGCTGCCGTGGGGCTTGCTCGAAGCGGGCATCCTCACCGGCAAGTTCCTGAAGAAGACCAGTACTAAAACCCGCCTCAATCAGAGCAAGTTGAAATTAAGTGAAAAGTCGCTGCGGGTGGTGGAGGAAGTGCAAAAGATCGCCGAGGAAACCGGCAAACCCATGTCGCAGGTGGCGATCAATTGGGTGCGGCAACAGCCTCAGGCGCAAATGATCCCCATTCTGGGTGCCCGCAGTGCCAGACAACTCAAGGACAATCTGGGCGCGTTCGATTGGAAACTTACCGATGAGCAGTGGCAACGACTGGACAAGGTCAGCGCCATTGACCTGGGCTTCCCGCACGATTTTATTAATGGCAATCCTTATGTCTATGGCGCCATATTGGATAAGCTCGACCAGCACAGGATTTAAATTACACACCCCGAGGAAGACCTCGGGGTGTTTTTTTCAATCTTGCAATTAGCGTTTTGAAGACCGAAACCTGACGAGGGCCGCCATGGGGGCCAGGAACGCACTCAAACAAGGAGTGACAGGAGGCACAGGGGTAGGAACAGGCGTTCCGGTTGGCGAAGCAGGCGGGGTTTGAGTCGGAGGCGGGGTCGTTGAAACAGGTGCCAAACCCAGCAACATTAGGGCCACATCGCCTGGAATAAAGCGATAGAGCACATCGCCTCCAGCGCCGCTGGTTTTTACAAAACGATATCCGGTGCCACCTGTGGCAGAGGCAAAGCCCCAATCGGGAATAGTGCCCTGTTGACTGGCTTGAATCTGCACCCAATATTTGACCCCAGCTTCTGCCATGAACGGGGTTGGCAGATCAAATGCATACGCATAAAGTTGCACACCGTTGATAACCTCAACGGCAGCCTCTCCTGCCGCCCCGCCCACTTGATATGTGACCAGCGGCGGGTTGGCGATAGCCGGTTCAGTACCAGCGGCAATGGAAGCATACAGGCTGACTGTAAAATCCTGTACCGGACCGCCTTTGCCCTGCCTTAACGGGTCATAGCCGCCATACCATTGAAGCCGGGTGAGAGTGCCTCCCGAGGGCAGGGTGAATTCATCCCACACATTCTCATCCAAATCGCTGCCATCCGGTTCCAGACGTGCAGCGGGCAATAGTTTTCCATTAGCATCGACAGGTTGAGCATACAAAGAACTGGCCTGCAAAGATTGCCTCTGTGAGATTGATTCCCAACTTGTTTGGGCACTGACATTCATCAAACTCAAGGAGCATACACCAACTGCGAGCAAGAAAGCCAAGCTCCATCGAACTATGTTTGTTACCATAACAGTTCCTTCATCTTTCTGATTATCCATCCACGCCAGAACGGCATAACAGAATAAACATTTTGACCTGATCATTCAAACATGCTGCAGCTAAGCAACTCAATGATAGGCAAAACAGGCTGCCTGTGCAGGCAACCTGTTTTGTAAGAGAGTCAGTGATAGTAACGCTGATGCAGATCTTGCAAAACCGGCTTTGGTATCCAGGTCATGGAACCCTACAAGCTCGAACGCTAATATCACATCAGGGTAGCAGTCAGGGCACCTTTGGCACCCTGACTACGTTCATCCCTTGTTTGTTACGGCAGAGTAATCGCCGTAACCGTATTGGACCAGGGTGAGGTTACCCCAGAATTGATTGCCCGCACCCGATACTGAATGGTGTAGTTCGGGGACCAACCCGTATTCGTGTACACGGTTGTGTTGGCAGGCAGGGTGGCAACGGTTACCCAATTGGCGCCGCCGAGCCGATACTGGATCTCGAAACCTGTTTCGTTGTTGGCATTGTCATTCCATGCCAGACTGACACTGGTTTGTGTCACTCCTGTGACCCTCAAATTCGAGGGCGCAGCAGGCGCGGTGGGCACTGTTACCGATGCCGTATTGGATGGTACTGAGAATGTATCGGGGTTGGGAACAGTATTTACCGCTATCACATAGTAAGTATAAGTATTACCAGAGGCGAGGTTAGTGTTCGTGAAGGTTACTGTTCCGCCAGTTGAGGTACGCTGGTTATTCGAGCGAGTCACCGTTCCGATCATGGTGGCTGTTCCATTATTGGTCGCGCGCCAGACCTGGAAGAGATTCTCGTTGTTGGAGTTATCCCTCCAGGAGAGCTGCGCCCGCGTCGGGTTGAATGCCAGCGTAGCGGTCAGGTTGCTGGGTGCCGTCGGTCCTGGGGCAGGGGTGGTAGCCATGGCCACATTGGAGTATGGCGAGTTGCCAGCAGTATTGTATGCAAAGATGCGATAGGCATACCTTGTGTTTGGCGATACGGTCGGGTCTGTGTAGGTGGTGATATTGGCACCAACACCATCGATGGCAGTGAATGCACCAGCGACTCCGTTCGTAACCAGGGCACGCTCAATGGTGAAGCCGGTCTCGTTGCTGGCATTATCAGTCCAAGCCAGGTCGATACGGGTGGTATTGACAGCGGTCGCAGACAAGGCCGAAGGTGCGGCAGGCGGGAAGGCATCCACCACTTTCGCGGCAGAGACTGACTGAACCGTCATGCTCGGGAATTCTGCACCATATCCAACCGTGTTCTGAGCAACAATGCGGTACTGGTTCGACTGGTTAACGTTGAGGGCGTTATCTATAATGCTGCGGACACCATGCGTATTTGGCTGGTTGAGCGGCGATTGGATGGTGACCAAGTCGATCCAGGTGGCACCGGCGTCCGTTGATTTTTGCACGACAAAGGCCGTTTCAGTGATCGAGTTATCGTTCCAGGTCAGCGTCAGGGTGCGAGTATTGCCATTGCCACTGACGGTGTAAGCCAAACCATCGGGTTTGATGGGCGGCAGGGCCAGGGTGACAGGCCGCATCATGTCCATTTCTTCATGGCTCAAGATGTGACAATGGTAGACATACTCCCACCCAAAGTTGACCAGTTGGTTGGTGATGGGGTTGGTCGGGTTGCCCTGCGGGTCCACGTTATTGAACATCGAGATGGAACCGATGGGCTTCATGGGATTGAGCGGGCGAATCGCATTCGGGATCTCGAAGGGTACTTGAGGAATGATCGGGCGTAGCGCTACGATCGTATCTTCCAAAGGCGCGACGCGCACGGTGTCCTTCCAACCCAGTTCGTTGGGATCCGGCGGGATGATAATGTTGTCCCAGGTGACCCGGTTGAGCAACTGTACATCGAAGAGATGGAAGTGGATCGGGTGGGTATCAACACCGTTATGGGTAATACGCCAGATCTGGGAGCCATCAGCCGCTGTGGAGATAGCCGTGAGGTTGATATCACCCTTGGGCAGGTTGGTACCATCGATCAATTCGGTGGATGGATTCACATACGGATAGAGTGTGACGTTCTGGGCACCAGGCGAGGGCGGCTGGGCTTCCACACCCAGGTTGGCCTGCATTCTGCCGAATTCATCGAACGTCGTCGAGTTCATCTCATCGTGAATGGCCTTCGGCTGCAGCGGCATGATCATCTTGGTGGTTTGCGCGCGCAGGGTGTTGAAGCCGAATTGCATGGTGTCATTGATGCGCACGAGGCCATCACAGCGAGTGAGCGTGGAACCGGCGACATTACAGTTGCTGCTGGCGGCAAAGTTGGTGCCGTAGGCAGTGTTATAAGCAGCCTGACCAACGATAATGGGCGGTTGACCAGATTCAAACACACCGGTACCCGAGGCGTTATGGCGGAAGGCGGTCTGCAACTTGGTCAGGTTGAAGGTTGTAGCCGGGGCTAAAGGAGCAATCTTCACCTGCATGATGGTGCGGGTATTGGGGCCATAACCAGGCAAAATGGTCGGGGCGCCGTTCGGGCTCAGGTCAGGAGCGCCCGTGTAATAGTCGTAGGTCGAGACGCGGGCAGGGAAGGCTGCAGGCGCATCGTTGTACAGGATCAACGTCTTACCGGCGAACTTCGAGAAGTCCACGATGACGTCAGCGCGCTCAGCCGGGGCTAACAGCAGCGAGTGCTTGTCCACGTTGCCGACATCGAAGCGGGTCGGGTCCGTGATCCAGGTGGTCGGTTGCTGACCATCGATGACGGTCGGCGCGGGCAGGAAGCCGCCCTCGGTGCCGATCTGGACCCAGTCCGGCCCGGCGGTGGCAGCACCTTGAACCGGGGTCGGGAAGACGTTCGGGTCAAGTTGTGCGGCTTCCAGTTCAGCCGGGTTCAAGGCTACTTCAGTGCCGCCGATCACTTGGCCCAGGCTGTTGAGGCCGGTGCTGGCAGTGCTCGGGTCGGCAACATACCATTGGAAGTTGAAGAAGCGGTCATTGGCAGCGCTCAAGATGCGGAACCGGTAGGATTTGGGTTCCAACGTGATCGTCGGGTAGGCCACGCCATTGACAATGGGGGTATCGTTGAATTGCTCCATACCGGCAGAAATGTTTGGAGTGCCAGGGATCTGGGCAGGTTCGCAGAACGGGTCGGTCTGATATTGCCAGGTGGCAGG
>CAZJMZ010000128.1:0-8538 GCA_964547115.1 uncultured Anaerolinea sp.
ATCGATATCAACACCTCCGTGGTGCTGGCAGATATCCCCGGCCTGATCGAGGGTGCTGCACAGGGGCTGGGCTTGGGACACGACTTTCTACGACACATTCAACGCACACGGGTCTTGATCCATTTACTGGATGGGTTAAGCGATGATCCGTTTGCTGATTACAGCCAGATCAATACTGAACTGGCCTTGTTCGATAAACACCTGGGTAAAAAGCCGCAAGTAGTGGTGCTGAATAAGATCGACCAACCTGAAGTACAAGAGAAACTGGCCGATCTGCAAAAGAAGTTCAAAAAGAAAAAAGTGGAACTATTCACCATCTCGGCGCTGGCCCGTACCAACACGCGTGAGTTATTGATCAAAGCCCATCAGCTGCTGCAAGATGCCCCCATGCCTGAAGTGGTTGAAATGGCCACCCCGGTCTATAAGCCCAAGGAAGACCCGCGCGAGTTCACTATCAAGCGCGAAGGTGGCCGCTTGTGGCGCATCAACGGCATAGCCATTGAACGTGCCGCCGCCATGACCCATTGGGAACATGATGGCTCTGTGCGCCGCTTTCAAAAGATCATGGATACGATTGGCGTCAACGACGCCCTGCGCAAAGCCGGCGTGGAGGAAGGCGACACGGTCATGATCGCTGAATACGAATTGGAATGGCAGGAATAACGAACCGAGAAGAAAACAGGCCCACAAGAGTACTCTTGTGGGCCTGTTCATTTAACAGATACTGATGGGTTTGGTTTATTTCTCCCGACCCATTGCATCCATCACAGCCACTGAAGCGATCTGCACAATGGCGTTGACGTCATCACCGGTCTGGAGCACATGCACTGGCGCACCCATGCCCAACAAGATCGGTCCGATCGCCTTGGCTTTTCCCAGCCGCGCCAATAGTTTATACGCAATGTTCGCCGACTCAAGTGACGGGAACACCAGCACATTGGCCTCTTTCACCGAACTGAACGGATAGCGGTCTTCGATGATATCTGCGACCACAGCCGTATCTGCCTGCATCTCGCCATCCACCTGCAAGTCGGGGCGGCGGGCCTTGGTCAACGCCACCGCCTTGCGGACCTTGTCCGATAGCGGATGCGGGGTGGAGCCAAAGTTCGAGAACGAAAGGAAGGCCACGCGCGGTTCCAGCTCTAATTGTTTGGCAAAATCGGCAGCCAGCGAAGCGATCTCGGCCAGGTCTTCGGCGCTTGGGTCAATGTTGACCGTTGCATCCGTGAACAGGAACACCTGGTCTTCCACGATCATCAAGTACACGCCTGCCGCGCGGGCAGCACCCTTGGCCGTGTGGTGAATTTGTAATGCGGGGCGAATGACATCCGGGTAATCGTAGGTCAAGCCTGAGACGAACGCGTCTGCATCGCCGTTTTTCACCATCAACAAGCCAAACACATTCGGGTTACGCACTAATGAGGCTACATTAGCTGCCGTTACACCTTTGCGTTGACGCAGTTCGTAATAGCCCTGCACATATTCATCAAACTTGCTGAAACTGTCGAAATCCACGATATCGGGTTTGAAGTCCAAACCCAGGTTTTGCAACTGCTCTTCCACTTTGCGTGTACGGCCGATCAATACAGGAGTAGCGATTCCTTCCTCTTGCACTTGATACGCCGCACGGATGATCTTCTGCTCTTCCCCTTCGGCAAAGACCACGCGCTTCTTCCCACCCGAAGAACGGGCCTTATTCTGGAAGAAGTACCGCACCTGCTCCCCTTTCCCCTGTCGATAGGCCAGTTGTTCACGATATTCATCGATATCGATGGTCTTGCGCGCCATACCGGTCTTCATGGCCATCTCAGCGACGGCGGGCGCTTCCCATAACAACACACGAGGATCGAGCGGCTTCGGAATGATGTAATCGCGCCCGAACTTGATTGCCTCCCCGCCATATGCGCGAATAACCGAATCCGGCACATCCTCCTTCGTCAACGCGGCGAGCGCCTTCGAAGCGGCAAATTTCATCTCTTCATTGATCTGCCGCGCCCGCACATCCAATGCGCCACGGAAAATGAATGGGAACCCCAACACATTATTGACCTGGTTGGCATAATCCGAACGCCCTGTAGCGATGATCACATCTTTGCGAGCTTCCTTCGCCAATTCCGGGCGGATCTCCGGGTCCGGGTTGGCCATGGCAAAGATGATCGGGTCAGACGCCATGCTCTTGACCATGTCTGGCGTCAGCACGTTCGCCACCGAGAGGCCGTAGAACACATCTGCATCCCGGACGGCGTCCGCCAAGGTGCGATGCCCCTTATCATCCACTGCCAGGCGGTCCTTGTACTTGTTCATACCCACTGTCCGCCCCTTGTAGACCACGCCTTTGGTATCCACGAGCATGATGTTCTCGCGCTTCACGCCCCAGCTGATCGCCAATTCTGCGCATGAAATAGCCGAAGCACCCGCACCGGAGATCACCAGGCGGATATCCTCATGCTTCTTACCCACAACCTCCAGCGCATTTGCCAGCCCAGCCGCCGAAATGATTGCGGTCCCGTGCTGATCGTCGTGGAACACGGGAATATCGAGCATCTTCTTGAGTTCTTCTTCTATGTAAAAGCATTCCGGAGCCTTGATATCCTCCAGGTTGATACCGCCAAAGGTTGGCGAAATCGCCGCCACAACTTTGATGATTTCATCAGGGTCGTGCGAGTTCACTTCAATGTCAAACACATCAATATCGGCAAATTTCTTGAACAACACCCCCTTACCTTCCATGACCGGCTTGCCTGCCAGCGCACCGCGGTCGCCCAAGCCTAAAATTGCCGTCCCGTTCGAGATCACCGCCACCAAATTTCCCTTGGAAGTGTACTCATAGGCATTATTCAGGTCTTTTTCGATCTCCAACACCGGCTCGGCCACGCCCGGAGAATAAGCCAAACTCAAATCTCGCTGGGTATCCATCGGCTTGGTTGGCACAATCGCCACCTTGCCAGGCTTGCCCTTCAAACGATGATATTCCAATGCGTCTTCACGCGTAAACTTTGCCATACAGCCTCCGTTTGTAGTGAAAGTACGTCCGAATTATTCCATAAACACCCCCAAACAACCTAGTTCCATTTGTCACGATTTCCTTAGTTCTAATACCCCCGCGTCATGAAAAAGTTATGTTAACAAACCCTGTTTTTCAAGTATAATACGACCAATCCGCAAGGATTGAATACTGAACTTTTCACCGTTCGCGGTTTTGGCTGTACCTCTCTGGATATTTGGAGCAAGAACCTCCCCCGTTTTGGGAGTTAATTTGTGAAGTCGATTGTGAAGAAACCTTGAAAAATCTCTTTTGGACTTCGCCCCCCATTACCTGTTCGCCGCTGCTGACCTGATTCTCCTCAGCGGTTTAGACCTACCCGTCCGCACGCCTCAGTTCCGGACCCGGGTCTTGCTCCACTTACCCAAACCTGCCCCACAGCCGAAACCGACTTTGCTCGGTGCTTCGGCTGTGTTTGTTTAACCACAGTTGGGTTGACTCTGACCGTTGTGCGCCTTATGAAAAAGATTACCGCCATCCAAGTTCAGAAGAAAACCCCTTCCCGGGTGAATATCTACCTGGATGGTGAGTATGCCTTCGGGTTGGCCCGCATCGTGGCGGCTTGGCTGAGAGTTGGCCAGGAGTTGGAAGAAAGTAAGCTCGAAGCGTTGCAAGCCGAAGATGCGAAAGAACGGGCACTCCAACAGGCCCTGCTGTTCCTGAGTTACCGCGCCCGCTCTGAGGCTGAGATCCGGCAGAATCTCCGCAAGCATGAGATTCCCGAAGCGGTTATCGACTACACGCTGGAACGTCTACGCCAGGAAGGCTTTGCCAATGACGGGCAGTTCGCCAAAGCCTGGGTCGAAAACCGGAGCACCTTTCGCCCGCGTAGCCGCCGCATGCTGACCATGGAGTTGCGCCAGAAAGGCCTCGGCGAAGAAGCTGTGCGCACCGCCGTTGCCGAGGTGAACGACGAACCGCTAGCTTATGCAGCCGCCCTGAAGAGAGCGGCCCGCTATCAAGACCTGCCCTGGCAGGACTTTCGTAAAAAACTCTCCGATTTCCTGGCCCGCCGGGGATTTCCCTACAGCGTGACAGCTGCTACGGTGACCCGCATCTGGAACGAAACCCATGCCAGGGAACAACATTCTGAATCTGAAGAAGAGGATACGCTATGAATCCGATTACCATCATGCTTGAAATTCTCGTCGCCCTGGTGGTGGGTGCTGCGGCCGGTTATTTCTTCCATCGTTATCAAGTGGAGCAACAAAAGAAAAGCCAGCAGGAGCGCGCCGATAACATTCTCAAAGGCGCCAACGAGCAGGCTCGCCTGATCGGCGATGCCGCCCGCGAAAGCGCCACCAAGATCATACAGGCGGCCGAAACCGAGATCAAGGAACGCCGCATTGAGCTCAACAAAGAGACAGAACGACTCGAAAAACGCCGCACTGAACTCGATGGCCGCGTGGAGCGCCTTGAGCAGCGCGAACAGAATATCAACAAACGCCAATCTCAAGTGGACCGCAAAGCCAACGACATCGAAAAGCTATACGAAGAACAGACCAAGAAGCTGGAGTTCGTCGCTCAGATGTCGCAGGACGATGCCCGCAAGGAACTCTTCGCTGCTGTTGAAAAAGAGGCCCGCGGCGATATGGCCCGCATCATCCGCCAGATCGAAGCCGAAGCCCGTGAAGAAGGCGAAAAACGCGCCCGCAAACTCATCGCCGATGCCATCCAGCGCGTGGCCTCCGAGCATGTGGCCGAAGTCACCCGCGCCGTGGTCACCCTCCCCAGCGAGGAGATGAAGGGCCGCATCGTAGGCCGCAACGGACGCAACATCAAAGCCTTCGAGCAGGCCGCCGGTGTGGACGTGATCGTAGACGACACCCCCGACTCGGTCACCGTCTCCTGCTTCGACTCCGTGCGCCGCGAGATCGGCCGCCGCGCCCTTGCCAAACTTATTCTCGATGGCCGTATCCACCCGGCGCACATCGAAAAAGTGGTCGAAGATGAAACCCGCGCCGTGGAAAAGATCATCAACGAAGCGGGCGAACAGGCCGCCTACGATGCCAATATCTCCGGCCTGCACCCCGAAGTCCTGCGCATGATGGGCCGTCTTAAATTCCGCACTTCCTACGGCCAGAATCAACTGGCTCATGCGGTCGAAGTCTCCAAACTGGCGGGCATTCTCGCCGCTGAGATCGGCGCGAATGTCGAACTCTCCAAGATGGGCGGCTTCCTGCACGATATCGGCAAGGCCATGGACCACAACCAGGAAGGTACACACGCCATGCTGGGCGCTGAGTTCTGCAAGCGCTACGGCGTCAACCCCAAAGTGGTCAATGCCATCGCCTCACACCACCATGAAGTGGAACAGGAAACCATCGAAGCCGTCATCGCCGAAGCTGCCGACGCCATCTCGGGTGCGCGCCCTGGCGCCCGCCGCGAAGACCTCGAAGCCTACATCAAGCGTATCCGCAACCTCGAAGAGCTTTCCACCTCCTTCGATGGCGTGCAGCAAGCCTTCGCCATTCAAGCCGGCCGCGAAGTGCGTGTCATCGTCAAGCCCGAAAAGATCGACGACCTCTCCTCCGCCCGCCTCGCACGCGATATCGCCAAAAAGATCGAAGAGACCATGCAATACCCCGGCCAGATCAAGGTCACAGTCATCCGCGAGACCCGCTCCACCGAATTTGCAAAATAAACTCAAAGGCGCCCGGCAACGGGCGCTTTTTGAATCAACCATCAGCGGGGATAAAGAATCACGTTCAGGATTCAGGTTTGGCTGAATCCTGAACGAACGGCATCCTGCCCCTGATGACAGGCGTGCTCCGCCATCCCGGATTTTTTAAGCAACGCGTTGCTTGACTTCCTGAAAATCCTATGTAAAATGTAACCGTTTACAGTAACCGGTTACAGAAAACGGTTACATCCCCTTATGAGCCGACGCTCTTCTTCCGTGACCATCCGTGATGTAGCCCGCAAAGCAGGGGTCTCTGTTGCCACGGTCAGCCGCTACATCAATCGGAACACCCCGGTCTCGCCCGAGGTTTCCGAGCGTTTGGATTTGGTTCTCACCGAACTCAAATATGTGCCACACGCCGCAGCTCGCCACCTGGCCAGCCGCAAGACACGGGTCATCGGCTTGTTGCTCAATAACCTCCATAATGACTTTTTCGTCCCTCTTTTGAACGGTGTCGAAGCCGTTGTCAGAAGCAAAGACTATAACCTCATCATTGCCACCTATCATGCGGGCCGCAACGAAACCCCACCACCCATTGGGCCGCACAACACAGATGGCATGCTCGTTTTTTCAGACGGCCTTGTGGATGACGACCTGATCGCCCTCAACGATTCCGGATTCCCGATGGTTCTGGTCCATCGCACGCCGCCGCCCAACGCTGCGATTCCGAGCGTGACGGTCGAAAACGAAAGTGTCACCAGGCAATTGATGGAGCATTTGATCAAGGTCCATCACAAGCGCCGCATCCTTTTCCTGCGCGGGCCCCTGCACCAGGAAGACTCGGCCCGCCGTGAATGGGGCTACAAAACCGCCCTGGCAGAGAACGGCATTCCCTTTGATGAAAAACTGATCCTCAACGGCGAATTCGAACGCGATATTGCATTCAACAAAATGAACCACTTTCTCAGCAATGGTCACCGCGTCGACTTTGACGCCGTATTTACCGGAGACGATGATGCCGCCATCGGCGTCCTGCGCTCTCTACGCCAGCATGGCTTGCAGGTGCCCGAAGAGATTTCGGTGGTTGGCTTCGATGACCTGGGGTTTGCGCCCTTCCTCGACCCACCGCTGACCACGGTCCGCGCTCCTACCGAACTGGTCGGAAAAATTGCCACCGAGCGCTTGTTCGGCCTGCTTGAAAACGAAACATCAGAAGAAGTGGTCATTCTACCTACAGAGATTATTTACCGGCGCTCATGCGGATGCACATATTAGCTTGAAGGAAAATCCTTTGCAAAGGAGGTGAGACTCGTTACAAATATCTTCAAACTTGAAAGCGTACTTTATCTGTCGTATCCAAAACAATTAGTATGAGGAGAAAACTCACCATGAAGAAACTGTATTACGTTCTGTCCCTCCTGGTTGTGGCTTCGATGCTCCTGGTTGCCTGTGGCGCTCCCGCCGCTGAGCCGACCGCTGCTCCCGAACAGCCCGCCGCCACCGAGGCCGCGCCCGCCACCACCGAAGCGCCCGCTGCTACCGAAGCTGCCCCCGCCGCCACCGAAGCCCCCGCCGCCACCGCCACTTTGACCCCCTACCCCGTTGCGAACTGCGAACGCGAAGTTTGTATCCGCTGGTTCGTGGGTCTCGGCACCGGCACCAATGCTGAGCAGATCGCCAAGCAGGAAGAAGTCGTCGCTGACTTCAACGCTTCGCAGGAACGCATCCAGCTGATCCTCGAGATCATCCCCTTCAACAGCGCGCGCGACACCCTCTCGACCCAGATCGCCTCTGGCGCTGGTCCTGACATCGTCGGCCCGGTGGGTTGGGGTGGTTCCAATGACTTCTATGGTCAGTGGCTCGACATCGCTCCCTACATCGAAGAAACCGGTTTTGATCTCTCGATCTTCGATCCCGCGCTCGTGAAGTTCTACCAGACCGAAGAAGGTCAGGTGGGTCTGCCGTTCGCTGTGTTCCCCGGCGCGATCTATTTCGTGCCCGCCATGTTCGACGAAGCTGGTCTCGCGTATCCTCCTCAGAAGTACGGCGAGAAGTACGTGCTCGATGGCAAAGAAGTGGACTGGAACTGGGAAACCGTCACCGAAGTCGCCAAGCGCCTGACCGTGGACGTCAACGGTCTCGATGCGACCCAGGAAGGTTTCGATAAGACCCAGATCGTTCAGGTCGGTTACAACGCCCAATGGCAATCCATCCAATCCGTCGGTACCTTCTACGGCGGCGCCGCCCAGATCTATGGTGGCGAAGCTGGTAACTACCAATCCACACTGCCCGATTCCTGGAAGGAAGCTTTCAAGTGGTACTACGATGGCATGTGGGGCGATCAGCCCTTCATGGCCAACGGCCCGCTTTCCGGTTCACCCGAGTTTGGTGGCGGCAACGTCTTCAACTCCGGCAAGGCCGCCATGGGCCTGACCCAGACCTGGTACACCTGCTGTTTGGGTGACTTCAAGAACGCCGGCCTCGAATTCCAGCTCGGTATTCAGCCGATGGGCTCCGATGGCCAGGTTCACGGCCGCGTCGACGCTGACACTTTCCGCATCTGGAAGGGCACCAAGAATCCGAAGGAAGCCTTCGAAGTGCTGGCTTACCTCATCACCACCGGCGCTGACAAGCTCCTGCCCGTCTACGGCGCCATGCCCGCGGTCGCTTCCAAGACCCAGGCCTTCTTCGATCAGAAGTCCAAGGACTATCCGTTCGTGACCGCCGAATCCTGGGATGTGTTCGTTCAGGGCCTCGCCTACCCCGATGCTCCGAGCTCCGAACAGTACCAGCCGAACTCCATCAAGGCTAACAACGCCTTCAGCACCTTCAACAGCTTGCTGACATCCACACCTGGCCTCGACTTCGACGC
>CAZJMZ010000129.1:0-8474 GCA_964547115.1 uncultured Anaerolinea sp.
CCGAGCCTGGCTTCACAACCCCCGGCCTGGCTCACGCTGACAGCGACGCTGCAAGCCGTGGTCGCTGTGCTGGCCTTGGTGGTCGCTTCGCCGTTCGTCATCCGATTGTTACCTGTGTTCCCGGCCCTGTCGATCGCCGACCTGCTTTTGAAGGCCGAGTCGCTTTGGCTGGGCATGCTCGCTCTGCTTGCCTCTTTCCGCTTTCCAACTCTGCCTCAGCTTGCCCTGCCTGAATTGCCCAATCTTGTGCTGGCCTCTGTGCTGCTTGCTTCGTCCTTGCTTTGGCTGGTGGGGAACGGCTTGCTACTAAAACGCCCAGCCTGACCCGATAGGAGAATTACCATGGAAGACATCTTTCGCACATCCCTGATCATTGCCCTGTTGTTCCTGAGTTTATGCGCCTATTTTCTGGTGATCGGCGTGCTCTTCCCCAACCGCGTCGCCCGAACGCAACGAGCCGCACTACAATTCCCCTGGCGTTCGCTGGGGTTGGGTTTCGTTAATTTGTTCTTCTTTGGCTCGATCGGGATCGTTCTGATTTCTGTTGGCAGTAATGCTGGCGGCGTCATTCAGGCGATCCTATTTGTGCCCGCCTTTTTGATCCTGGGTGTGCTGGCTGTTTTGCTGAGCCTCGGCTTGACCGGTGCCGTCAATGACCTTGGGTCGCGCCTCTTTGCTGATTTGCCCGCCTGGAAGCAAACCGTATGGGGCAGTATCGTGCTGGCCTTTGCCTGCGGGCTGCCCTTTGTTGGCTGGTTTTTGTTATTGCCGGGTATGATCTTCCTTGCTATTGGCGCGACGATCCTGGGCTTCCTTCAGCGCGATGCGAATTAACAGGGTTTCACCGCTTCACATAGAAAAAACCGACCTGAGGCACAGGTCGGTTTTTCGTTCGGCTCAACTGCGTTTTACAACCTGCACGGGCAGGCCGTTTTTGGGACGCATGGTGATGGTGGTCTTGCCTTCATCGGTTTGCCGGGGTGATTCGATCACATCGAACTTTTGCGCCATCATTGCCAGCAAGAGCTGGCCTTCCATCAACGAGAAGTTGTTGCCGATGCACATGTGCGGTCCGCTGAGGAAGGGCATATAGGCGTTGCGGTTGAGCGTGGCTTTGTTCTCAGGGAGGAAGCGTTCGGGCTTGAATTCGAGCGGGTCCGGCCAATACTCAGGGTGACGGTGGATGTTACGGATGACGATGGCGACCAATTCTCCGGGGCGGATGGGTGTGCCGCCGACCTCAGTCGCCCCATAGGCCGCTCGGACGGTCAAAGGCACGGGTGGGAAGAGGCGCATGGTCTCCTCCAGCACGGCCAGTGTGTAAGGCAGGTTGGGCAGGTCACTGGCTTGCACATCGCGGCCCAGCGCATCCACCTCTTTCCGTAATTTTGTCAGAACCTCAGGATGGCTGTTCAACGCATGCCAGGCCCATGAAAGCGCCAGGGCGGTGGTCTCATGCCCGGCCCCGTAGATGCCTGCCACTTCATCACGCACCTGCTGGTCGTTCATCTTTTCGCCGGTATCGGCATCCTGCGCTTCGATCAGCATTTCGAGCAGGTCATCCTTGCGTTCGCCTTTTGCCAGCGCGGCACGGCGTTCACTGATCATGCGGAAGAGATACTCATCCAGCTTGGCGCGTTCATCCCAGAATTTTTTATGGGCTGGGATGAAGGTCCAGCGGGCGGGCAGGGCGAAGGGGTTGCCGGCCCGTGAAGCGATGAAGTTGAGCGCTTCATCCACCACGTGCCCCACCTGGTCCACTTCCACCAGAATGTTGGTGCTGAACATGGTGCGATTGATGATATCGAGGGTGACCAGTTTCATCTCGCTGGTCAGGTCCAGGGTGGTGCCAGCAGGGAGTTGAGCCCAGCGTGCGAGCATGGCTTCTCCGGCCGCCTGCATCTTGCCGCTCATGGCTGCGATGTTCGAACGGTGGAAGACCGGTTGCATCATGCGGCGTTTGGCGAGCCAGCCATCGCCGTCGGTGGTGATGAGACTCAGCCCCAGAATGTAGGTGAGGGGGGTGCCGCCTTCGAAACGGTCGGAGCGGCGTAGAATATGTTTGCGGGCTGTCAGCACTTCCTGAGCCAGCAGCGGGTTCGAGAGTACATGCAGGGTGCGCGGTCCCAGGGTGGTGGTAAAGTGGTCGCCGTACATCTTCCAGCTGTGTTCCAAAAAAGGCACCGGGTCTCGTTGAAAATCCCGGACGGCGCCCAGCAAGGGCAGGCCTTTGTGATGAGGCAGGTTGGTGGGTGTGTTGCGAATGGTTGCTTCCATGCTGAATTTCCTTTATAATAATATGAGCAATTACTCGTGTATTATATGAATAATTGCTCATATGTCAAGATGCGAATGAGAGTACTTTTGTCTGATAGGATAACTGCCCATGCCCGCCAAAAAAACAACCCGCCCCATCCGTGATGCCGTCCATCAACTGATCCGCCGCACGCCCAAACAAGCCCGTGGGCAACAGCGTGTGGATGAGATCCTCGATGCGACCGAACGCCTCACCCGCACCACGACCTGGGACAAGCTTTCAACCAACCACATCGCCCGGGAGGCAGGCATTCCCATCGGTTCGTTGTATCAGTTCTTTGCCAACAAGCAGGCCGTGGCCCAGGCGCTGGTGGAGCGTTACCTGGCCACCCTGGAGACGATGTTCGCCAGCCTGGCAGGGATTCCGGAAACGGCCACACCCGCTGAAGTGATCAATGCCATCTTTGACCGTCTGCTGGTTGCGACGCAGAAACATCAGGGCCTGCATGCCATGCTGTTGACCATTCCCGAAGACAGTGAGGTCGGGCGCATCTCGGCGCCGATCCGCAATCTGTTGCGCTCCAAACTCGAGCAGATGCTGGCCGCCCGCGCCCCGTGGATGAGCGCCGAAGAACTCAAGGTGCATGCCCTGCTCAGCCATGTCTCCAATCGGGCCATCTTTGCCCAGGCCATCAGCCTAACCGAAAGGGGTGAGCAGGCGCTCGCCATGCAGTTGATCCAACAAGCCCGCCTGATGCAAATTGCCTACTACGACCGGTTATTGCAGGAACATGAAACTCAGGGTTGATCAATAATGAAACTTCCGGGTCCTTGAAGGACCCGGAAGTTTTTTTGATGCAACTTTTCCCGCTGCTATCCTGTATCCCCTGCATACTAACCAATCGAAAGGATTTGCTTCCATGGCTGATATCTCTGCCTTCTTTTTTGTCTTGTTGATCATGAGCGTGGCTTTCCCCGCCATGCTGACCGTCTGGTGGTTGTTATTCCCGGCCCTCATTGCCCGGGCGCAGACTCGTGTGGCGCAGTCACTGGCTGCCTCGTTCTGGCTGGGACTGGTCGTCCTCATTGCCTTGACCATCCCCATCGTCATCCTGCTGGCCTTGCCGCTTGGACCTGCCAAAGCCCTTGGCTGGATCCTGTTGGGTTTGGCGCTTGCCATTTCCTCCATCGGCTCAGCCGGGATTGCTGCACATCTTGGCGAACGGATGAAGCAAACCGGCAACACGTATCCACCTCTCGGCGCATTCCTGCGCGGAGCAGTGTTGCTTGAACTGGCCGCCTTCTTCCCGGTCATCGGCTGGCTGTTCGTGTGGATTCCGCTCCTCGTCACCTCCCTGGGTGCGACAGCCTTTGCGCTGATGAATTGGATGCCGCGCGTGAAAGTGGATAAGGAAACAAGCATACAAGTTCCTGCGGAACAATACGCAGCGCGCAGTTCGTAGTACGAGTTGAGCAACACTGTTTACTGGTCACTATGACACTCTCCCGCCGCGACTTCCTCAAACTCTCCACCCTGCTCGCCGCCAGCACGGCACTTGCCTCCTGCGCTCCGGTGTACCGCCAACTCGCAGGCGACCAGCCCGCCTGGACCCCGCTCGATGCAAGCGATTGGATAGCGCTGAACCGCCTCACGTTTGGTCCTCGTCCCGCTGACCGTGCCCGCTTCGCCGAGATCGGCTTGCACGCCTTCATCGAGGAACAGCTCGCTTACGAATCCATCAGTGATACAAGCTGTGATCTGCGACTTGCAAACTTCAAGACCCTGGACATGGATGCGAACGAGATCGAAGGTGTCACAAATGAGCTCTTCGATGGCTACGATCGCGAACGCCCCGTCCGTGAATTGCGTCAGGCGACCGTGCTGCGTCAGGTCTATAGTGAAAGACAATTGCATGAAGTGATGGTCGAATTTTGGAGCGACCACTTCAACATCTTCATCGATAAAGAGCCACTCTTCTATTTGAAAACCGTTGATGACCGTGAAGTGATCCGCAAACATGCGCTGGGCAACTTTCATGATCTGGTGTGGGCTTCCGCGCATTCGCCCGCGATGCTGGTCTATCTCGATAATCACGTCAACGAGAAGAGTCATCCCAACGAGAATTATGCCCGTGAACTCATGGAACTTCATACGCTCAGCGTAAACGGTGGCTACAGTCAGCAGGATGTGATGGAACTGGCGCGTTGCCTCACCGGCTGGACGGTGAAAGAACATTTCTGGCTGGGCGAGTTCACCTTCAACGCGGACCTGCATGATGCAGGGGAGAAAAAGGTTTTGGGTCAATTGATCCAGCCCAATGGTCAGAAAGAAGCGGAGCAGGTCATCGAGCAACTGGTTATGCATCCGTCCACCGCGCGGTTCATTGCCACCAAACTTACGCGGCGTTTCATCGCCGATGAGCCGCCGCCAGCCATCGTCGAAAAAGCTGCGCAAACATTTCTTGCCACGCAAGGCGATATCAAAGCTGTGTTGCGGGTGATCCTGTTCGACGGTTTGGCGCTTGCCCAACCGAAATACAAGCGCCCCTCCAATTTCATCACGTCGGCGTTGCGGCTCACCGATAGTGAAACCGATGGCGCACTTGAAGATTATCTCGTGCGCATGGGGCAGCCCTATTTTGGTTTGCCCACGCCCGATGGCTACCCCGATGTGAGTGCGCCGTGGCAAAGCAACCTGATGCCGCGCTGGCACTTTGCGTTTGAGTTGATGCGCCACGAGATCGGCGGCACGAAAAATAATCTGCATGATTTGTTGAACATAGCTTCGACAGGCATTCTCGAATACGATATCGATTCACTGACCTCACTGCTTTTAGGCGCCCCTCTCGAACGCTTCGCGCGTGACGAACTGCTGGCCTCCGTCCGAACTGCCGGAGCCACGCCTGAAGAGACTCTCCCGATCCTCGCGGCAGGGATCATTGCCTCGCCTGCGTTTCAGTGGAGATAAACACTGGTGGTTGAGTAGCCCGAAGCGATAGCGAAGGGCGTATCGAAACCACCAATAACTTGTGAACTACTGCCAGTTGATGTGGTCTCGATACATTCCTCGCTTCGCTCGGAATTACTCGACCACCACTTGAAACGGAGATTTATATGCTACAAACCCTGCCCACCCTGCAACAAAAATCATGGATGCCCCGCCTGGCGTTCGCTCCCAAGAACACCGCCCCGCGCGGTGACGTGCTCGTCGTCATCTTTTTGCGCGGCGCTGCGGATGTGTTGAACATGGTCGTGCCGCATGGAGAGGCTGCTTATTATGCATTGCGACCCACACTGGGCGTGCCTCGACCTGACGACAAAGGAAAGAAAAAAGAGGAAAGAGTTTTAGATCTGGATGGTTTCTTTGGCTTTCATCCTTCAATGAATGCTTTGCTTGATTCGTGGGCGTCGAAGCAACTCGCCATTATCCATGCCTGTGGCGCGCCGGATGAATCGCGCAGTCACTTCAAGGCCATGGAGTTGATGGAGCGTGGCGTGGATGATGAGCGCGGTCCTGCCTCCGGGTGGATCGGTCGGCATCTGGCTACGCTGAACACAGGCAACTCATCGCCGTTGCGGGCGGTGGGGATGGGCACCCGTCCGCAGAGAAGTTTGAGCGGTAGTGTGCCTGTCTCGGCGTTGCGCTCCATCACCGACTTCCATCTCGGTGGCGACGAACGTGCCCTCCAGCAAATGCGCGCCGCGTTGAACGTGGTCTATGAAGGCGATGTGCTGGGGCAGGATACCCTGTCCATTATGGATACGCTTGAAACCCTCAATCCAGCTACGTATTATTCACCCTCGGCAACCTATCCAGACTCTGAATTTGGGCTGGCCCTCAAGCAAACCGCCATGCTCATCAAAGCGGAGGTGGGACTTGAAGTCTCAGCCATTGACGTGGGTGGTTGGGATACCCACTTTGCCCAGGGTTCGGTGAACGGGCAAATGCCCAACCTGATGAAAGACCTTGCCCAAGGACTCGCCGCCTTCCATGCCGATATGCAGGACCACATGCAGAATCTCACCGTCGTCACCATGTCTGAATTCGGGCGGCGGGCTTCGGAGAATGGCAGCCTTGGCACGGATCATGGGCATGGGAGTATGATGATGCTCATGGGTGGCAACGTGGACGGTGGCAAGGTACATGGTCAATGGCCCGGTTTGCAGGAAGGTCAGTTGATGGGACCCGGCGATCTGGCGGTCACGACTGATTATCGTGATGTGTTATCTGAAGTGTTGACGAAGCGGTTGAATAACCCGGCGACTGGTGAGATCTTCCCCAATTATCAGCCGGTGCCGTTGGGGGTGGTGGCATAAAAGGAACTGACCGCCGATGGCGGACTGTGGTCTGCCGTCGGCGGTCAATGCATATGCGAGCGGTGCGGGCTGTTTGGTTAGGGTCCGCCCATGTCCACGGTCCAGTAGCCGCCGAAGGAACTGTATTTGGAGAAGACGTAGCCCACACCGATCTCGGTGGCCTTGGTGGTGAGTACGGCCGTCCAGTGGACGGGGTCGCTTTTCCATTGATTCATGGCATCTTGTGGGAGGCCGATGGCGATGATCTCCACATAGTAACCGCCGGTATAACCGGAGGCGGCAATGCGCTTGCCGATGTAGGAGCCATCGGAGCCGCTGTGGCCGAGGAAGTTGTTGCAGGCCATGTCCAGGCTGTGTCCTTGCGCGGCGCTTGTCAATTGCGCGTTGACCGTCAGGGCGGGGTGACCGACTTCGGCACGGGCCTGGTTGATGAGCTCGATCAGGGTCTGGACGTAGCCGTCGTTGAGCGTGTAGTTGCAATTGCCCACATCGAGGGCGATGGGCGTGCCTTGTAAATTGACAGCAGCCCCGCCATTGCCGACGATGATCTGCACCCAGAACGTGGATTCGATGCCGATGACCAGCGCCTGCCCGGCGGCGTTGCGGAGTTCGAAACGGCCCTGATAGGTGCCGTCGGCGGTGGGGGCGACGAGGTCCACGGAGACGTTGATCTCCTGCTTGGGTGCGGTTTCAGGAATGGTGACCGTATCAGGCGCGGACATGCGTTCACCGGAGACGAAGGTGAGGGTGTAGCCGGTCCACGTGCAGCCGCCGGTGTTCTTGAACTTCCAGGTCTTGGTGAATGTTTCACCGGCGGGGACGCTGGTGTTATCGGGGTAGGTGACGTCTTCGAGCAGGAGCGCGGCATCACCGCAGCGTAACTCGGTGGCGGTGGGCTGCGGGGTGAGCGGGTCGAGCGTGGGGGTGGAAGTGGGGAGAGTCGGTGTGGGGATGGTGATGCCCGGTTTGGTGGGTGGCAGGGTCGAGGTCACGAAGAGAGGCGGGGCCTCAGTGGATGATCCGGTTTGGGCGGGGGTCAGGCAGGCAGCCAGAAGCAGGAATGGGAGCGACGTCAAAAATATTTTTTTCAACATGGTAAAAGTATAACGCAAAGAAAAACGCCGCTGTTCCCGGCGGAAAGCGGCGTGGGGTTCAGGCACCGGCGGCCAGTTTTTTGAGCTTGATGAAGAGTTCGCGCCATTGGATCTTGGAGACGCCCAGTTTCTGGCGGATCTGGTCGGGCTCGATGCCGGCGTGATAGTCGGTGAGGGCGCAGGTCCAGCGGCACATATCGAAGGAGAGGTGCTTGGTGAGCCCGGCTTCGTTGCCGATATCTTCGAGCAGATATTCGAGGCGGCGCGGCGACCAGGGGAAGAGCTTTTCTTCGGGCTGGTCTTCGGCCGTGCGCCGATATTGGGCGCGATATTCCTCGTAGGCGGGGAGCCAGTCTTCGGGCAGGGTCAGCTTGCGTTCTTTATAGCGGTTGGCGGGCGAGGCATATTTGATGAAAAGTTGCGGCCCGTTGGGGGCGGTCAGTTCGAGGTGTTCGAGCAGAATGCCGAGGGTCTCGCTTTTTTTGATGCCGGTGGTGAGCAGCAGGTAGACCAGTGCGTAGGAGCGCGCATCGGGTTTGGCGCCGCGGCGGTGCCGGTCGGCGGCGAGCAGCACAGCCTCGTATTCCTGCGGGGTGAGCACGGTGGGCAGCGGGCTGATGGCCGAGCGTTGCGCGACCTTTTCTGCCGGGTCCACGGTCAGCACGCCGTATTGGTGCAGCCAGCGGAACAGGGATTTGACCGCGGTGATGCGCCGCGCCAGGGTCTTGGGGCTGCAAGGCACGTCGCGTTCTTTTTCCATCCATTCGAAGTAGCGGTTGAGGTCCTTGGTGGTGACTTTGCCCAGCG
>CAZJMZ010000130.1:0-8449 GCA_964547115.1 uncultured Anaerolinea sp.
TACTATCCCATCAAAGCCTGCCGCGGATTCGAAGTCGACTCGGCGCAGGTGGAGCGCATGGGGCTGGCACACGACCGGCGCATGATGGTCGTCACAGAGCAGGGGCAGTTCCTCACCCAGCGCGAACATCCCAAACTGGCGCTGGTCACCCCAACCCTGCAAGGTCACACGCTCACGCTCTCGGCGCCGGGGTTCGATGCGGTCCGGCTGGCCGTGCAGACCAGCGGCGTCACCCAGCCCGTCACGGTCTGGCGCAGCACGGGCGTGGCAGCTGTGGACCAGGGCGAAGACGCCGCGCAATGGTTCTCCGATTGGCTCGGGGTCGCCGTGCGCCTCGTCCACATCGCGGATGGGTACAAGCGGCTGGTCAACGCGCAATACGCAGTGCAGGCCGACGACCATACCGGTTTCGCCGATGGTTACCCGATCCTGCTCATCTCAGAAGAATCGCTGGCCGACCTCAACACGCGGCTCGATTCACCCGTCCCCATGAATCGCTTCCGTCCGAACATCGTTGTCCGTGGCTGCGAGCCGTTCGCTGAAGATACGTGGAACAAAATCCGCTGCGGCGACGTTGAACTGGCAGTTGTCAAACCGTGCGCCCGCTGCGAAGTCACCACCATTGATAAGGACACGCTCGCCAGAAACAAAGAACCGCTCAAGACGCTTGGTCGCTACCGCAAACACGAACTGGGAGCGATCTTCGGGCAAAACGTGATTCCTTTGAACAGTGGCAGGCTGAAGGTCGGCATGAACGTGGAAGTCCTGTAAGCCGTGCCCCTCCATCCGATCCCCATGACCCTCCGTAAAAAACTCATCCCCCTGCTGTTCGTTTTTCTCACCGCCTGCCTGCCGTTTCCGGCGCCGGTGCCTGCCGCCACGCCCACCGCCACGCTCACGCCGGGCCCCAGCCCCACGCCCACCTTCCCGCCCACTGCCACGCCGCTGCCCGTCCCGCCGGAGGTGCAACGCATCGCGGCCGGTGACACCGCGCTCTTCAACGGCGACTTCGACCGCGCGCGTGCCGAATACCAATCCGCGTTTCAAGGCACCACCGATAACAACCTCAAAGCGGCGGCCTTGTGGGGCCTTGGCAAAACCGAACTGGCCGATGAGCAATACCAGACCGCGCTCAACACCCTCACCACGCTCACCAATGAATACGCCCAATCCACGTATGCGGCGCGCGCTTATTTTTTGATGGGCCAGGCCTTTGGCGCGCTCGGGCAATGGCAGGCCTCGGCCGATGCCTACAACACCTATCTCACGCGTGTGCCCGGTGTGCTCGATGCCTACGTACAGGAGACGCGCGGCGACGCGCTTTCACAGCTCAGGGATTATCCCAACGCGCTCAACGCCTACAACGCCGCACTCACCGCCCCGCGCCTCGATGACGGCCTGTCACTGCAGATCAAGATCGCCCAAACCCGGGCCGCGTTCGGCGACCACGCCGGAGCCCTGACCCTGTACGACCAGATCTTCGCCGCCACCGACAGCGACTACGACAAGGCCCTGATGGACTGGCTCGCAGGACAATCGTATCTGGCCCTCGGGCAGACCGAGCAGGCCAATGCGCGCTTCCTGCATGCGGTGCAGAATTACCCGCTGGCCTACGAAGCGTATCTCTCGCTGGTGGCGCTGGTCGATTCGGGCATCACCGTCGATGAGTATCAGCGCGGGCTGGTCGATTACTTTGCCGGGCAATACGATGTGGCGCTGGTGGCCTTCGAGAAATATCTCAAAGCCAACCCGGTCAACAACGGCTCGGTGCATTACTATCGCGCGCTCACCTTCCGCGGGCTCGAACGCAGCGCCGAGGCCGTGCAGGAACTCGATTACTTCCTCAAGAACCACAGCGATAACCCCAACTGGCTCGAAGCCTGGAATCAAAAAGCCTTCCTGCAATGGTCGGTGTTGGGTGATTACAACGGCGCCGCCCAAACCCTGCTCGATTATGTGACCGTGGCCCCCAACGCCTCCGACGCGCCCGATTTCCTGCTCAATGCCGGGCGCATCTACGAGCGCGATAACCAACTCGATCTCGCCGCCAAAACCTGGGAGCGTGTGGCCAACGAATACATCACCAGCGAACAGACCTCCACCGCGCTGTTCTGGGCCGGCATTGCCCGCTATCGCCTGCAGGAATTGGACAGCGCGTTCGCGCTCTTCAACCGCAACCTGCTCCTCAACCCCAAGCCTGAAGACCAGGCCCGGGCCTTGTTGTGGATCGGCAAACTGCAGGCCCAGCGCGGAGACAACGCCGCCGCGCAACAAGCCTGGGCGCAAGCCCAGGCCGTCGATAAGACCAACTACTACAGCCAACGCGCCCGCGACCTGCTCGAAGGCCGCAACCTGTTCCAATCGCCGAGCGTCATCGAACTCAAGCCAGACCTGGTCAAAGAGCGCAACGACGCCGAAGCCTGGGTGCGCATCCGCTTCAACCTGCCGCCCGAGACCAACCTCTCCGGCCCCGGCACACTGGCCACCGACCCCCGTTTCATTCGCGGCACCGAGTTTTGGGAATTGGGCCTGTACGCCGAGGCCCGTCAGGAATTCGAAAGCCTGCGCGAAGCGGTCAGCACCAGCCCGGCGGATCTCTTCAGGCTGGGGAATCACCTGCTCGGCATCGGCTTCTATCGCTCGGCCATTTTCAGCATGCGGCAGGTGCTCACACTGGCCGGGCTGGAATCGCAATCGGCTTCACTGGAGGCGCCGCCCTATTTCGCCCACATCCGCTACGGGCTGTATTATGAAGACCTGATCCTGCAGGAAGAGCAGGCCAACAACCTCGATAAGTTGTTCATGTTCAGTGTCATCCGGCAGGAGAGTCTGTTCGAGGGGTTTGTGCGCTCATCAGCGGGCGCGCGTGGCCTGATGCAGGTGATTCCCTCCACCGGCGAGCAGATCGCCGGGGAATTAGGCTGGCCGCCCAACTACGACTCGAATGACCTGTATCGCCCGAACGTCAGCATCAAGTTCGGCTCGTATTATCTCGCCAAGAACCGCGACCTGTTCGGCGGCAACCTCTTCGCTGCGTTGGCGGCCTACAACGGCGGCCCCGGCAACACCGCCATCTGGAACAACCTCGCCAACAACGACCCCGACCTGTTGGTGGAGGTCATCCGCTTCGAGGAGACGCGCAACTACCTGCGCTCGATCTACGAGATCTTCGGCATGTATCGAATGGTGTATGGGCAGGGGCAGTAAATTCGAATCAAAAATCCCCGGTGTGAGCCGGGGATTTTTTTGTTCAAGGCTTGAGATTAACTAATGTGCGCCACGATGCGGGAATGCGCGGTTTCGGTGTCCATGTCCATCACGGCCACCAGCTTGTCGCGGCCCTGGGCACCGGCCACAATATCGAGCTTGGTGCGCGGCACACCCAGGATCTCGGAGAGGTAATTCAACAAGGCATCGTTCGATTCTTCGTCGGCGGGGGCGGCGGCCAGGCGCACCTTGACGGTACCGTCGTCCATTACTTCGACGATCTCGTTGCGGCTGGCGCGGGGCGTGACGCGCACCGCCAGCGCAGAACCTTTTTTACCATCGTGCATTTTGAATTGTCGGTCAGTCATGATTCACCTCACCAATTGGATTAAGATACCTGCCACGATCTGGATCAGAATGATCAACACCACCGGGCTGAAATCGAGCATGCCCACCATCGGCACCACGCGGCGGATGGGGGTCAGCAGCGGGTCCACGATCGAATCCACCCAACGGCGCACGGGATGATACCGGTCCATGACGTAGGAGAGAATGACCGAGACGATGACCAGCAGGACGAGCGCATCTCGCAGGACAGCGATGATACTGACGATGAGACTCATTTCGCTTCAGACTCCGATTGATAGTTGCGTGCGCCTACGATAGCCGTCCCCACCCGGACGAGGGTGGCCCCTTCCTCCACCGCCACGGTGAAATCGGAGGAGGTGCCCATCGAGAGTTCACGCCAGTCGGCCTGGGGGAAGAGGGAGGCCAATTGGTCGCGGATCAGGCGCAGGCGTTGAAAGAAGCGCCGCGCGTCTTCGGGGGCCTCACCCAACGGAGGCATGGTCATCAACCCGCGCACCTGCAGATGAGGCAGTTCGAGCAACGCGCGGATATCCGGCAGGGCCTTTTCGAGTTCGGCATCGGTGGCGGCGTCCCAACCCGATTTGGATTCTTCGCCGCCCACGTTGAATTGCAGCAGCACCGGCAGGGTGCGGCCCGCTTCAGCGGCGAAACGGTCGAGGCGCTGGGCCAGTTTGAGGCTATCGAGGGAGTGTAAAAGTGCGAAGTGATCGGCCACGAGGCGGGCTTTGCGGCTCTGCACATGACCGATCATGTGCCATTCTACACCACTTTGTTGGGCAAGGGATTGAATTTTCATGACACCTTCCTCGGGATAGTTCTCACCGAGCAGGGTGACGCCCGCCTCCAACGCGGCCCGGACGATCTCAAGCGGCTGGGTCTTGGTGACCACCACCAGGCGCACTTCGGCAGGGTCGCGCCCGGCCAGGCGGGCCGAGGCGGCGATCTGCGCAATCACAGCCTGATGCCGCTCACGAATTTGAGAGACGAGGTCAGTCATATATTCATTATACAGGGGAGGTTGAAAAACACCACAGAGATGTGACGCCGAGGGCGCGAGCTATGCTACGAGAGGGAGATGAGCGCGCCAAAGCGACCCGTGCGACCTTTTTCGGCGCGATGCGAGAACCAGTCTTCGAGATGGCAGGCCGTGCAGACCGCGGCGGTCTCCACCTGCCCCACCCCGGCGCGTTCGAGCAGGATGCGGTTGGTCTTCCACAGGTCGAAGTGGATGCGGCCATCGTGCGAGGCCAGCACCTGTTCCGAGTCGTCGCCAAATTTATGCATGACCTGCAAGATGACATCGGACCCCACTTCGTAATGGTCCGGGCCGATGGAGGGACCGATGCCCGCGATCAGGTCGGCGGGCTTCGAGCCATACTGCTTTTGCATGGTCGTCACGGTGACGGTGGCCACATCGCGCAGGGTGCCCTGCCAACCGGCATGGGCAATGCCGATGACGCCACGGCGCGGGTCATGGAAGAAGAGGGGCACGCAATCGGCGAAGCGCATGTAGAGTGTGAGGGCGGGGTTATCGGTGAGGATGATATCGGCTTTTTGCAGCGACTGGCCGTCGGCGCGGGGCGCATTGGCGCAGACCACATCGGCGCTGTGCACCTGCCAGACGTCGAAGACCGAAGCGGGGTCACAACCCAAAGCCGCAAGAGACCGGTTGCGGTTGGCGCGCACGCGGGTCAGGTCGTCGCCGACCGTACCGCCGACGTTGAGCGAGGTCCATGGTTCGGGGCTGAGCCCGCCCTGACGAGTGAAAACCGCATGGCGCGGCTGGAACGAGTCGAAGTGAAAGTAGCGAATGCCGTCAACGGATTGAAAGGGCATGGGGCAAGGTCACCGGGGTCAGGGCTTCTGCTGCGTGATGGAGGCGAACTTCTTCACAAAGAACTGGCGGCTCTCAGCCATCGATTCTTCCATATAGGGGTAGGCGAACCAGGCCGTGGCAAAGCCGAACAAGGCGCCGGTGAGCACCCGCAACACGGGCGTGCTTTCGCGATACGGCAAAAACGAGACCAGCCAACCCCATTCCATCTGGCTGAAGAGTTGCGAAAAGCCATCGAGGCCGATGGGCGCCATGCCGATCAGGACCCAGCCGAGCCAGTGCAGGGGTTTGAGGCGGCGACCCGTGGCGGCATAGAGCAGGCCGAACAGGAAGATGGCCGAGTAGATGGCCATATCGCGTTCGCACAAGGCCATCTTATAGCCCATGGTGGCATTGCCCACAAAGTTACGCGCTTCAAAGCGCGCATAGCTGGTGGGGTCGCTGACTTCCACGATTCCCGTGGCTGCTTCGAAGGTCTTCACGCCGGGAATGCCGGCTTCTGCCAGCGGATAATACGGCTGCTCGCCGAAGAGAAAGAACGAGCGAAAGGCAAATTGATGACAGAGCGGTTTGTAGACCGTGTAGATGATATTGGCCGGGGTCTTGAGCCCGGCATTCATCAACACCGGGGCAAGCAACGGCAGGCCAAAGTAGAATAACATGATGACGTTCAGCAAGGCCAGGTAATGGCGCGAGATCCAATACATCACCCGGTCAGCGCCGCTGATGGCCTGCCCGCGCTGGACACGGTCGTAATGGTCCACGCGGCCGAGTTTGTCCAATTGACCACGCCGGTCGGAGGCGGCGCTGATGGTCATTTTTAACTTTTGACGATCGAACGGGGAATTGAGACGATACGGTCCGACTTCGACCACGGGGGCTGCGGCCTCATAGGCCTTGCGCACCGCCGGGTCTGACTCCACCTCCACTTCCACGATGCGGAGGTCAAGTTCCGCCTTGAGCGACTCAAGATCGGCGCGAGCCTGGTCGCTGGCCGGATGGCCCTTGCGGACATACAGGGTGACTGTGACCATGGGCTAGATGCCGAAGTCGATCCAGAAGAATTGGGTGGATTGCGCGATGCGCTCGAAGATGCCCGTAAAGAGCATGATGCCGATGACCACGAGAATGACGCCCATCACGATCTCAACATAGTGCATGACCTTGCCATACTTGCGCAAGGTCATCGAGACCCAGCCCACACCCAGGGCCGCAATGAGGAAGGGAATCGCCAGCCCGGCGGAGTAAGCACTCAACAAAGACACACCCTGTGAAATGGAACCACCGTTCATGGCGAGGGTGAGGATCGCGCCCAGCACAGGTCCCACACAGGGCGCCCAACCGGCCGAGAAGAAAACACCCATCAAGGCGGAGGAGAGATAACCCCATTTGCGGTCGGGCAGGGTCTGCACACGGGTATCGTATTCGAGCAGGGGGATGCGGAAGACGCCCATCATGTGCAAGCCGAAGACGACCACCACCACCCCACCGACCTTGGAGAGGATGAAGCGCATGTCAAAGAGCAGGCGCCCAAAAGCGGAGGAGGCGGCACCGAGCGTGATAAAGATGAGGCTGAAGCCCAGGACGAAGGCCAGCCCGTGGGTGAAGGTGACGAAGCGGTTGTTATCCGTTGCCTCCCCGCCGGCGGCACGCCCGCCCAAATAGCCAACGTAGGCCGGGACCAGGGAAAACACACACGGCGAGAGGAAGGAAGCCAACCCCGCCAGAAACGCGAGACCCATTGAGATGTTTGCAAATTCCATTAGACGGTTAACTCCTTCACGATGACATGCGTGCCGGCTCCCAGGCCTTGCACAATGATGTCGCCTTCATCCAGTGAATTGGTGGGCGTGGCCCAACGGAAGATCCACTTGGCATCTTCGGGCAGGCAGTTGACGCAACCATGCGAGCGCGGCACACCGAACTTGTTATGCCAGAAGGCGGCATGCACAGCGTAGCCATCTCCGCTGAAGAGCGTGGTCCATGAGACGCCCATGGTATCGTAGCCGGTGCCGGTGCCACCGCTCATGTGAATGGAGATGGCTTTGCGCCAGGTGGTGTGCTCGCCCAGCGGGGTGAGGTATTCGGTCACTTCATTGCCGTACAAGTCGCGGCGCTGGCCGGTGGAGATGCGGCAGAAATAAACTTCTTCGCCGCCGTTGAAGCAGGAGAGGGTTTGGTAATTCTCGGTGCGGTCCACCACGATCTTTTTGGTGGCGGGGTCCACATCGGGGTAAATGGGCGCGAGTTCTTCGGGGGTAAGCGGCCGGAAGGCGGCGGCTTCGCCCCACATGAGGTCGCCGTAGCTGCCGCCGGTCATACCGGCCGGGCGGCCGCCATTTTCATTGAAGCGGTAATAGATGACGCCATCGGCCTGGGCGATCTGGTCGATCCACACGATCTGGCTGTAGTAGAGGCGGATGGGCTGGTTGTTCTCGATCTGGAATTTGGCATGTGGTGAGGCAGGCGCACCTTCGAGCCGCATATCGACAAAAGGCACAGTAACCTCGGCCCAGAAGCCGGTCTTGCCCGCCGGGATGGCAGTGACAGGGACGTTGGGAAGGTTCTTGACCGGTTGCAGACCGTCGGAGTAAATGAAGCCTTGCGGGGTTTTCACCCAGCGTTGGTTGAGCAGGTTGGGGTCCATGGGGCCGCGGGTGACGACCTCCTGTTCCCAGACGACGATGGCATCATCGTAGAGCACGCCCACCGAGGGGGCGTTGCTGTTGGGTTCGCTGCGCACATCGATCTTGGAGAAGATGCGGCCGAGGCGTTCACCGGCGGGGAATTGCGGCAAAGCCTGCACAGCGCGCTCGGGTTTGAGCGGGTTGAAGAGCAGGGCGCCAAGACCGGCGCCGGATAGTTTGAGAAAATCTCTGCGAGTCAGTTTATTCATGGTTGCGACAGGTATATTTTTCAAGTTTTATAGTGTGAGCAGGCAATAAGGCTCAATGGCCATTTGTTCGTGGGCAAGGATACACATAAAAGAAGGGCACGTCAACTGGCAGATGAGAGGGGATTAACCTATTGAGGTTTTAG
>CAZJMZ010000131.1:0-8408 GCA_964547115.1 uncultured Anaerolinea sp.
GCCGCCGGTGCAGTGGGCATGGGTGTGGTGGAGCCTGGTATTGTTGGGTTGACCGTTGGCACCAGCGGAGTGGTTTTTGCCGCGACCCCTGCCCCTCTCATCGAACCGCAGGGACGCCTGCACGCCTTCTGTCATGCCGTGCCGGGGATGTGGCATTTCATGGGCGTGATGCTTTCAGCGGCGGGCAGTTTGCAATGGTATCGTGACACACTCGCACCGAATGTTTCATTCGATGACTTGCTCAAGGAAGCCGAGTCGATTCCCGCTGGCAGCGAAGGATTGCAATTCCTGCCTTATCTCTCCGGCGAACGCACGCCTCATCCCGACCCGTTGGCCCGTTCCGCCTTCATCGGCCTCACCCTCCGCCATAGCCGCGCACACATGACACGCGCCGTGCTGGAAGGTGTCGCTTTTGGCTTGAAAGATAGTTTTACATTGATCCAAAACGCCGGGTTGGGGTCACTTACCCAAATCCGTGCTTCAGGCGGAGGGACGAAGGGTGCCCTATGGCGCAGGATCATGGCTTCAGTGTTGGGTACAGAATTGGTGACGGTCACCACCACTGAAGGTGGCGCGTATGGCGCAGCCCTGCTGGCCGGGGTTGGTGCAGGAGTATGGAGTGATGTGTCATCCGCATGCAGGCAAAGTATACGAATCACTGGATCAACTTCACCCGATGAAAAAGAAGCGCAGACTTATCATGAGTCGTATGCAGTATACGGCGAGTTGTACCCGGCGTTAAGAACCAGTTTTCAAAAACTGGCTGCCTGACTTGTTCAATCGGCCTTCTGTAAAAGAAATAAAAGAGCCTGGATACAGGCAGGCCACATTACGGACTATGTGTATTGTTAATCAAGAACCGCCAGACTCTGTTGTAACAGATATCTGGCGGTTCTTGATAGGTCTTAGTAGCGGGGACAGGATTTGAACCTGTGACCTTCGGGTTATGAGCCCGACGAGCTGCCACTGCTCCACCCCGCATCGAAGCCCGGCGATATTACCATAGATATTCCAAATAAGTCAAGCAAGTTTCAAGAATTGCTTTATTGAATGGTGGTACACAGGTACGTAGTATATGACTTGATAAGAAACCTGACTTGTAGTTTAATCAGCATTACCTTAAAAATTCAATGACCTTGCAAGAAAATTTTCTTTAAGATTTAAGGTATAATCTCTTTATCGCTCGAACAGATTAGCCGCATTTATCATTGTGATTTTGACTCATGAAAAAAAACACCCTCCTCGTGATCGAAGGAAGACATGCAGAAATCCCTTCTTTTGCAACCGACTTGCAAAAGAAGGGATTTGATATTAGTGTATTCCTAAACGGCAGCCAGGCAGCCTCAAAGATCAAACAGATCGGCCCAGCCGTCGCTGTTGTCAACGCTGCTTCATTGCGCAGCACCGGCATTCGGATCTGCCTGTCTTTGCGCAAGAAGGATGCAAAGCTGCCCATCATCCTCATCCTCGAAAAAGAAAAGGCCGTGGATAAGGATTTGGCAGATACCGTGCTGGCCCTGCCATTCACAGCGCAAAAACTTGTTAACCGTATCCGTGCATTGATGCCAGGCGATGGCAACAACACTATTAATGTGGGTCCCATCCGGTTGGATATTGAACATCGCCGCGTAAAATGCCTCGGTAAAAACACCAAACTCACCCCACGACTGATCACACTATTAAGCATTTTGATGGACAAGCATGGCGAGGTGGTCGAACGTGAATCCTTGTTCAAAAAGGTCTGGGAAACCAATTACACCGGCGACACACGCACGCTCGATGTGCACATCTCGTGGTTACGGCGCGCCATCGAGCTTGATCCTAATAACCCCAAATTCCTCAAAACCATCCGCGGCGTAGGTTACCGTCTAGATGTATAACTGATACTGCCTGCCTCTGACAGTCACCAACCGGACGCACATAGAGCCTCCGGTTTTTATTTTTAATTCCAAAGGCAGTTCACCGCTTCGCACCGGACGTTTGGCCTGCGCCAAACTCTTGAACAAATTCCCATCCCAGGCTGAATCCACCTCCCAATAATCGACGGCAAGGTTTGTATCCAATCGAACAGTGCCCTTGGAAGCACGGACACATGTTGAGGCGGGAGTTTGCGAAAAGGCCATTGGCATGGTCTTTTCGCGCTCAAACACAAAAGGAGCTGATGTGTCCAAAAGACGGGTACGCGTGGTGTGAACAGCACGGAAGGTCTGATCGACCGCGATAAAGTGACGTCCATGTAAAGCCGCGACTGTTGCTGTAGTGCCTGAGCCAGAGAAGAAATCAGCAACCAGATCGCCCGGGTTGGATGAGGCCAGAATAATGCGCTCCAGCAGAGCGGCCGGTTTCTGGGTGGGATACCCTGTGCGTTCATTATGCAAGCGAGCTACAACAGGAAAATACCACCAATCTTCAGGGACCTTGCCCCGCTCGAGGTCTGGAATCTTGCCAAACCCTGCCTTCCGCGAAGACTTGAAGGTGGCGATGGTGTTTTCATTATATGGCTCTCGGACAGCATCTGCATTGAAGGTGTATTCCTGGCCTTTGACGTAGGAGAGAATCACATCATGCTTACGGTTGAAGGCAGAACGAATGGGAGAAGGACCGTGATAGGCCCAAATGATCTCGTTCAACAAATGGTCGGCGCCAAAGAGTTCATCCAGAATGAGGCGGGCATAGGCATCAGCATGCCAATCCAGGTGGAGGTAAAGTGTTCCATTTGGAGAGAGCAGGCGGTACATCAGCGCCAGCCGCTGGTACAGAAAATCCAGGTACGCATCGAGGTCGCGCCAATGATCCTGATAGCCATCGGCCAGTTGCCACTGGTCAGGTTTGCGCGAATCTTCGCCCCGGCCAATGCGGGCATTAAATTTACGGTTTGTGAAAAATGGAGGATCGGCGTAGATCAGGTCGAGTTTGCCTTCATAGCGCGGCAACAGAGCTGCCATAACCAAAAGATTGTTCCCCCAAATCAAACGGTTACGCGCCGCTCCTTTGGGATAACCATGTCCACCAGGGTAGACCAGGGCTTCTTGAATAAGCGTGGCAGGCTCCGGCTGAGAAAGATGCTTCCCTGTCCAGTGAATGGATGGCATATGGTTTAGTAGTGGATCTGGACGAGAGTCCCGAAGCCGCGGTTGTAAGTCTTGTTGATATCGTGTTTGGGCAGCGTCCATTGAAAGAGCAACTTGGCTTCATGGGTGTGCATGTTGATGCAGCCCCGACTCATTGGGACGCCAAAGTTCTCATGCCAGTACGTGCCGTGAAAGGCATGGCCTTTATCGGTGAAGAAGAGCGTCCACGGGACGCCGGGGAGTTCATAATCGGTGAAGTCGGCAAAGAGATTGCCATTGCCCATGTGTTTGGCAGGCATTTTATCGAGAATGCGGAATTCGCCATCGGGCGTGCGGGTGGGAATGCCGTTGGCACCGGCCTGCCCGTTGGGGATGCCTGAGGCGATCTTGGTGGTGAGCACGGGCTTGTCGTATTCATACGCGACCAGCGTTTGGGTGCGCAGGTTGACATCGATGCGCTTTTTCTCGACAGGGATCTCAGGGGTGATGGGCGCCATCTCTTCCGGCGCGAAGGGACGAACATGCGTGGGATTGATGTAATACGGATAACCGGTCAGGTCGTCGTAGATGCGATACCAATCAGCGCCTTTCGGGCCGGGCTCAATGGCTTCGGCCCAATGCACAGAGCCGTAATACAGGCGGAAGTTGAGTCTCTCCCAACCGTAGGTTTTGGTGTAGCGCCAGGGCTCGGTATAAGGAACGGTTACTTCGGCCAGGCGTGGTTTTTCGGGTTCAATGACCGGGAGAATCTTGTTGTATAGGAATTTGACCTTGAATAACCGGGCGCGGTGCATAAAGCCCCCCCACACCCGATACCAAACCGGATTGCTTTCAGGGGTCTTGGCCACTACCTCTTCGTAGATGTTGACCAATTCGTCGCGGTAGCGGGTGGCTACGATCTTGCTTTGGTCATCAGGTTTACTGTAGATGCTGACCGACTCGGTGGCAACCCGAACCATTTGGCTGTCTTCAAAACCCAATTGCCCGGTTATGGACGGGGTGAAAGCCAGGCTGCCCAGGCTTAGGCCACCCAGTTTGATGAAGTCACGTCTTGAAAGTTTGCTCATAGGTCTCAAATTTTAATCGAAATCGGTACAGTGGGGATTTTTCTCATACTCACCTTCATTGGACGGGGTCTGTCAGGCCACCCTTACAAAAAAACTGCCCTCCGGGGAGGGAGGGCAGAAGAAAACCGAGGCAATTTACGGCTAGGGTTCGACCGTGGCGGGGATCATATCTTTGAGCAGGATCTCGAGTGCCATGGTATGTCCACAGCGTTTGTGGGTGAGGAAAAATTCGCAGTCACAGGCAAAGTTGCCACTATCAAAGCTGACATTGTGTTCGTTGTTATCCCCGTGGAAGGTAAGTTCAAATTTGTTGAAGCGGAACCTTTTGCGGTCCTCAGCGTAGCGCTTTGCTTTTTCGAGCTTGCCGATCAGTCCATAGTCCATTTTTTAGTTCTCCTTTTGGGAAGTGGAATAAAAAAAGCACGCGAAAACACGCGTGCCTTGGTGGTAGCCTTTCATCAGCTTTTCGGTATCTGTTCGCATAGGACATTTACCTCGTTGCAAATGAGTATATTCCTTTTCAGAGGACAAGTCAACACCTTTTTAGCGCCTATGACCGAATCGTACGGGAATCGCAAGGCAGGCGTCAGGTTTGGGCAGGAGTCTGAGCGGCAGACGGCTCATCGCCGTTGTAGCGCGGCAGGGCAGGCCAGATCGAGGCTACCAGCCAGACGCCGAGGATCGTGCCTACACCGCCGCTCAAAATGGCAAATGGGACGCCAAAATACTGGGCAACGGCGCCCGCTTCGATCTCACCCAGTTGCGGGCCGCCCATAAAGAAAATTTGATTGATGCTGGTCATGCGTCCGCGCAGGTCATCGGGGGTGGTGAGCTGACGGATGGTGTTGCGAATGATGGTGCTGACCGAGTCGGCAGCGCCGATAAATATGAGCGCAAGGAAGGTCAGGGCGTAGTTACGCGAAAGACCGAAGATGATGGTGGCTACGCCAAAAACAACCACCGCATTTACAAGCAATAAACCCTGACGGCGAATACGGCTGTACTGAGACGCCACAAGGCCCACCGTCACGGCACCAACGGATTGTGCCGCCGCGAGCCAGCCGTAGGCCACCTCCCCCACTTTCAATACATTCTGAGCATAATACGGCAGGAGTGTGTTGGCGGATGAGAAAAAGGTCGCAATAAAGTCGAGAATCATCGAAGACAGGATCAAGGGCTGATGGCGGATGAAGCGCACGCCATCGCGGATATCGGTGAGTGCAGCCTTGATTCCGCGTTTGACTTCGTTCTGCTTTTGTTGCACGTTCTGCAACAGCAATAAGGCAATGATCACCGCCAGAAAGGAGGCTGCATTGATGAAATAGACCGCCTCCTGTCCCAGATAACCGATGACCACCCCGCTCAACCCGGGACCCAGGATTGCTCCTGTGTTAAAAGCGATCGACTGCAACGAGAACGCGCTCGGCAAAATATCGCGCGGCACCAGGTTGGGCACCAGGGCCTGCCGGGCTGGGAGGTCAAAAGCCATGGCGACAGCCTGAAAGCCAGTCAGGGCATAAATATGCCAGAGTTGAATCTGATGGAAAAGGGTGAGCAAACCCAATATCACAGCCACGAGCATGGCGGTTGTTTGGGTGAAATAGAGAATTGTGCGACGGTTATAACGGTCTGCAACGAGGCCACCCAGCAGGGAAAAGCACAACACAGCTACAAAGCGGACACCACCTACAATGCTGACCGCAATGGGGTCCTTGCTCAAGGTGCTGATGTGCCAGAAGAGCGCCCACTGTTGCATTTGGGTGCCGATCATTGAAACGAGGAGACCACCCCACAGGAGCGTGAAGTTGCGATGGCGTAACGCTGGCGGTATTTGCATGGGAGCGTAAAAGGTCTATGTACCCCAATCGCGCAGGTACAGAAAATCATAGCCAACCGTGCGGTTACTCACTTTGGCTATCGGCGGCTGCATACGTTTGAATTGGTTGCGACGGATGCGTTTGAGGACCACATCGACAAAGCGCTGGTCGAAACCAGTCTCCACACATTCCTGTGGACTATAACGCTGGTCGATGAGCAGGTAAAGCAACTGGTCTACATGTTCGTAGGTGAAACCCAGTTCGCCTTCATCGGTCTGGCCGTCCCACAGGTCGGCTGAGGGAGGTTTGTCAACGATCGGGGCAGGAACGTTCATGGCGCGGGATAATTGGCGGATCTGGGTCTTGTACAGGTCTCCCAAAGGGTTCATGGCAGAAGCGGCGTCACCGAATTGGGTGCTATACCCCAGCAATATCTCAGTTTTGTTACTGGTACCGATCACCAAGCCTTTAAAGACCTCAGATTGATCGTACAGCACGATCATGCGCTCGCGCGCCATGATGTTGCCCTTGCGGAGCTTGGTGATGTGCGGGTCAAGGGCAAATAACGGGTCGACCATGGGAGTGATCTCAATGGTCTTGCTGGGAATCTGCAACTGTTCGATCAAGAGACCGGCGTGCGCCAGCGAGTCGGGGTTGGACGATTGGTAGGGCATACGCACAGCCAATACATTCTCCGCACCGAGAGCTTCCACTGCCAGGACACAAGACAACGCGGAGTCGATACCGCCGGAAAGCCCCACTACGGCACGGGTGTAACCCACACGCTTGACTTCGGAACGAATAAAGCCAGTGAGAATCTGGCGGGCAACGTCGGTATTGATGTTCAGGTCAACCACGGGCTAATATCCTGCTGAGTTCTTTTTGTACCAGCGCCGTGCGCTCATCGCGCAGCAGAGGCAGACGGGCGCGGGTGCGACGAACCTGGTTCAAATCCAATTCGGTGATAGTGAGAGCTTCTTCAAAATATGGCCCCTGCACAAGCAGTTCGCCGTTGGGGTCGTTGACAGTGGCACCGCCCCAAAAGAGCAAGCCGTCTTCAAAACCGACTCGGTTACAGTGCGCCACAAAGGACGTGAACATACTGGCATACGCTTTGCTTACACGCTCCACCCAGCGAGCCGACTCCAACTTCTCCTTGTCGGTCAGACCGCGGCCAGGCGAGGCGGAAGAGAAGAGCATGATGTCGGCGCCATCGAGCCAGAGCAGGTACGGGGGCGAGGCGTGCCAGAAGTCTTCGCAAATAAGCATGCCCACCCGCCCGAAGCGGGTATCAAAAGAGCGGACTTGATCACCCCAGGCAAAAAAACGACCTTCATCGAACAAGCCGTAAGTCGGGAGGTAAACTTTATGATGGACATGAAGTACTCGTCCGCCGGAGAGATAGGCGGAGGCAATGTAAAAGCGATGGCGGGAGTCTTCGTCCACAAAGCCAACTACGAGGTCCAGGTCTTGAGACGCATTGAGGAGGTGCCTGAAGACTGGGTCATCTTCGGTCGGCTTGCAAGCCACCGAGGCGACGAGGTCCTGTAGAACGTAGCCGGTCAATGAAAGTTCGGGGAAGACCACCAGGTCCACTTTCTGTTCCCTGGCTTGTTTGATGTAATTTAAGTGTTTTTCGAGATTGGATTCAACATCCCCCAGTTTGGTTGAGATCTGTGCAAGGGCAAGGTTAATTTTCATTAGCAGGAATCTTACCACTAAAAATTGGATGAAGTCGCTTCGAATAAATGGTTCAAGCGCTAACGAACCAGGTTTGCCAGCTTCTCGATGAATTTAGCCGGGTCTTTGAAAAAGTTGGCCACGTGGACCATCCCCGTACGGAGCAATGCAATGGCCTGCTTGTCAAATTGCATGCCGGTGCTGGTGGTGGCAATGACATCAGCCGTGCGCCCGCTGCCCTCGGCGATCAAGACCGGCTGTCCATATTTGACACTATATTCCGCATCCCGCCAGGCGATTTTCCCGCCGTTGATTAAGATCGCCGCGGAGGTCTGAGTCCCGGCCAGGGTGCGAGCAGTGACGGGAATCCATTCCGATTCATCACCCCAGCTGGCTCCTGGACATAACACAAAATGAGTATGGTTGGGTTCAAGGATATCCATAACGTTCTCGACCTCACGGGCAACAACCCCCACCAAGGGGAATTCGGCCCTCGCTTTTTGCCGGGCACGCCCGATTGCGGCCATGACCCCCGAATCGGTACCACCATCCACAATAGCAGCGTTGCGCTCCCTGGCAAACGGCACCAAATAGTCCTCCAGGAATTGCTGGACCTTTTCGATATCTTCCTGACTCATGCCGCCTGCCCCACCTACAACGACAATCACCGGCTGTTCCGAACGCAAACCCAACAGGTCCAGCGCTTGTTTCACTTCATCAAACGTATTCGGGGCCACAGCGGCCTTTGACACACCATTAATCGTTAAGGAGGG
>CAZJMZ010000132.1:0-8348 GCA_964547115.1 uncultured Anaerolinea sp.
CCACCCGCTGATTTTATTCCCACATTTCTGGCGCGCCAGTTGGAACGCAGCGAGCACGAGCTGCAAACTATTCCACACATCCACGAACTGGTCGAAAGTGTCCGCCTGCCCAAGTGCGTGGCTTCGAACGGGGCGCGGTCCGAGATCATGTTGCGGCTGCGCATTGCCAACCTGTTGCACCACTTCGAAGGCGCCATCTTCAGCGGCACAGAGGTCGCGCGCCCCAAGCCCGCGCCCGATGTGTATCTGGCGGCGGCGGGACATTTCAATATTCCGCCGGAGCGTTGTGTTGTTGTAGAAGATAGTGTGCTGGGTGTGACGGCGGCTGTGGCGGCAGGTATGACCGTGTACGGACACGCAACTTTCAACTCACCGGAAAAACTGCAAGCAGTGGGCGCGATTCCCTTTCGGTCGATGCGGGAGTTGAAGGATATCTTCGAGCGGGAACATCAATTGACACTATAAGTTAATAACAACCAGCCCCGGCACAAACCTGCCGGGGCTGGTTGTTCCTGGGTCAGGCCAGATATATGTGCTTCAGATGTTCGCTCTCGGTTTCAGCAAGACCCAACCCATCCCGAACATAATTCTCGAACGACCCGTGTTCCCTTTGCAATGCATCGAACGCAGCAGACAGATACGCAGAGTCGGCGATCATGAAGCCCTTGAGCACATCCGCAAACTTTTTCCCTTTGAGCAGGCGCGCCATCCACAGATTCCAACGATAGCCGTTCATGAAGTATTGATTGGTCAACAGGTAATCCTGCATCACGCTCGCTGGTGGCACACCCAGAATGCGCAGCAGAATGGCAGCAGCGAACCCGGTGCGATCTTTGCCTGCAGCACAGTGGAAGAGGACGGGGCGTCCGCTGGCGGAGAGCAGCTCGTGCAGGAACAGCTTGAATTGAGGCGTGAAGCGGGTTCCCAATTCCACATTGGTCTGGAGCATGAACTGGATCGGGTCCATGCTTCTGAGGTTTTTGACAAACTCCTCCCGCGCCTCATGCCAGACCCTTGTGCTGCTATCCAAAATTGGAATGGGCACCAGGCTGACGCCTTCAGGCAGCCGGTCGGGTTCGTGCTCCTGTTCGTGGGTGGCGCGAAAGTCCATGACCCGGTCGAGTTGCAAGGCGGCAAGACGGCGCAGGTCGGCAGCAGTCAATTTGTGCAGGGCGTCAGAACGGTAGAGCAGGTTCCAGCGCACAGTGCGACCATCTGCAGTTTGATAACCGCCGAGGTCGCGGAAGTTTTTCGCACCTGAGAACTTCAGGTGACGCTCCCCCACCAGCTGCGGTTGGGCGGAGGGTAAAGATTCAAGACGGGCTTGTTCGAGCATGTGAGCGATCTCCCAGATATCAGTGGGCGGAAATTGCAGTATAGCTGTTTTTCACCACACTGAATTAACAGTCGTGAAGCGCAGGCAATGGTTTGCCTAACCTGTCAGCGGGTACAATTGCCAGTATGGAAACCATACTGCAAACAGACCGCCTGACCCTGCGGAAATTTACCCTCGCCGACGCGCCATTTATTTTAGGATTGGTGAATGAACCTTCGTTCATTCAGAATATCGGTGATCGAGGCGTACGGACGGTGCAAGACGCGGAACAGTATCTCACAAGAGGCCCGCTAACCAGTTACACCCGCAACGGCTTTGGCCTGTGGTGCGTGGAGTTGACCGCCACCGGTGAGTCGATCGGCATGTGCGGGCTGATCAAGCGCGATACGTTCGAAGATGTAGACCTGGGCTATGCCTACCTGCCGCGTTTCTGGGGCCAGGGCTATGCCGTGGAGGCTGCACGCGCCTGCCGGGATTATGCGCGGTCAACGGTCGGATTGAAGCGGCTGGTCGCCATTGTAGACCCGGCTAACGAGGCTTCGATCAAGGTGCTTGAAAAAACTGGCCTGCGATTCGAAAAGATGATCCGTCTGACGGCGGACGATATCGAATTGAAATTTTACGCGTGTGAAATATAATCCGATTGCATCACTTATCAGTAAGGAGAGCAAAATGTCGAAGGGCAGGCTGGAGGCGTTCAGCGACGGCGTCATGGCCATCATTTTGACCATCATGGTCCTGGAATTGAAAGTGCCAGAAGACGGAACGCTGGAGGCATTGGTCCCGTTGTTGCCGAAGTTCCTGAGCTACGTGTTGAGTTTCGTATTCCTGGGCATTTACTGGAACAATCATCACCATTTATGGCAGGGCGCAAATAGCGTGAATGGCGCGATCCTGTGGGCGAACATGCATTTGCTGTTCTGGCTCTCGCTCATCCCGTTCACCACAGCCTGGATGGGTGAACATTTTGGCGCCATTCCGGTGGCGGTCTATGGGGCGGTTCTCTGGCTTTCGGGGGTGGCGTATTACTTCCTGGTACGTGCCATGCTGGCACACCACGGCGAGGGGTCGCTGCTGGCCTCCGCCATTGGGAACAACCGGAAGGAAATGGCTTCGCTGTTCATCTATACGGCGGCCATTCCCCTGGCCTTCGTAGCCGCCTGGATCGCTGCGGCGCTGTATGTGGTGGTCGCTGTCATATGGCTGATCCCCGACCGGCGCATCGAATCTGTGATGGTTAAATAGCAATGCCAACCCAGGTCGCCTTTCTGCGCGCCATCAACGTCGGCGGGACAAAGGTCATTCGGATGGAAACCCTGCGTGTGCTGTGCAGCGCGTTCGGCCTGGAGAATGTGCGAACCTACATTCAAAGCGGCAATGTCATCTTCGACGCCCGGGTAACAACCACGCTGGAGGCAGGCCTGGAACGGCATCTGGAGCAGGCACTTGGCTATCATGTGGAGGTCTTTCTACGCTCGATGGCAGAGTTGGAAACCATCGCGAAACATCCGCCGTTCGAGCCACAGGGTGATGAGACCCTGCACGTGACGTTTTTGCGCGCCAAGCCACCTCGGGCCGTGACAGAGAAGCTGAAGCAGCACAATAGCACTGCCGATGAATTTGCCGTGATTGGGCGGGAGGTGTATAACCTGCGTCACGACCGGGAGCGTTCTGTGTTTTCTAATCAGTTCATCGAGAAGCTCTTTGGCAAGGCCACCACCCGCAACCTGACCACCCTGCGAAAGATCGTTGAGCAGTTCTCTTTTCAGGAAAGGAAATAAGCCATGTCTGCATCTGTCACCATATCGGGAGATATCGTCCGCGTGCATTTGCGGGGCGATTTCGATTTTTCAAGCCAGGAGGAGCTGGGTAAGGCCCTGGACCGGGCCGTGGAAACCGGCGCCGGGCAAATGGAGATCGACCTGGAGGAGACCACATTCATCGATTCGTCGGTGCTGCGGTTGTTGCTGCGGTTGAACGACCGGGCGCGCGGGTTGGGCAAGTCGCTATTGGTGACGCATTGCAACGAGCGGGTGATCGAGATCTTCCGCATCGGCGGGTTCGACCAGATTCTGGACATCCGCTAAGGCGTTGAGCAAGGTCCGGTGCGATGAGGCAGGCGTCCCTGAGATGGAGACGCGGTGAAGTCGTCGATCCGGTTGATATTATTGATTTGAGGTTATGTTATGAAATTGGATAATGAGATTCTGGAGAATGGCATCCGGGTTTTGAAGTTGACCGGCAAGCTGGATAATGATGGCACGCACAGTGTGGAACGGGAGTTCATTCAGTTTTGCGCAGGCGAGCAGGCGTATGTGTTGGTGGACCTTTCGCGATTGACGTATCTCTCTTCGATCGGGATCCCGCTGCTGGTGAATTCGGCGAAGGCGGTGGCAGGGCGGGGCGGGCGGATGGCGCTGGTGGCACCGCAGACGAACGTCAAGGCGGTGTTGGAGATGACAGGGGTGACGCATATGATCCGCATCTACAAGGATATGGCCACAGCACGGGAACGATTAATTCAGGCTGGATAACTTTGCACGTTTGTGGATTGCGACAGGCAGGGGCAGCGGTATACTACGGCCAATCATATCCAGTAGTACCAATGGGGGGAGCCACCCCGCTAAGGATAACCTGCCATGACTGAAATTTTCATCTCATACTCAAGACGCAATAAGACATTTGCCAAACGCTTCCTCAAGGCGCTCAACGCGAACGGCTACTCTTCGGACGATGTGTGGGTGGATTGGGAGGATATTCCAGCTTCCTCAAAATGGGAGAATGAGATCAAAAAGGGCATCGAGGCGACGAACTCGGTGATCTTTTTGCTCAGCCCGGAGTGGGCGGCTTCGAAGGAGTGTTTGAAGGAATTAAGGTTTGCGCTGGAATACAACAAGCGTCTGTTTCCAGTGGTGTGCAAGAAGGTGAACCCGAGCGATGTGCCGGCTGAACTGGCCTCTTTGAATTGGATCTTTTTCCGCCAGCAGGACGATTTCAACAAGTCCCTGGACACGCTGCTGGACGCACTCAAAACCGACCTGGATTATGTGGCCAAGCACACCGAGTTGCTGCGGCGCGCCAATGAATGGGATAAGAAGGGCCGCGATAGCGGCAGTCTTTTGCGTGGGGGCGAATTGCAGGAAGCAGAAACATTTCTGAAACAGGGCATGGATGAAAACAAACAGCCCCGCCCCACCTCCCTGCAGAGCGAGTATGTGCTGGCCAGCCGGCAGGACGATGCCAAACGCCAGCGCCGGAATTTGGTCTGGGTCAGTTCTGCACTGGCGATTTCGGTGGTGCTGGCGGTTATGGCGGTGATCGCCGGGCTTTCAGCGCTGCGTGAAAGTCAGCGGGCATTGGCCAGTCAGTTGGCGGCAGAAGCCATTTCACTGGTGGATACCCAGCCTGACCTCTCGCTACTCTTGAGCCTGGAGGCCAACCACATCGGCGATCAATTGAACGAAGAAGATGTGGCGTGGACGGGCAGCCTTGTGACGATCTTGAACAGCAGCCCGCGCCTGGGGACGTTCCTGCACGCGCATCAGTACGATGTGCGCGCCCTGGCGTTCAGCAGTGACGGACACTGGCTGGCAACGGCGGGCGGAGTGCCCAATGAAAAGAGCGGCGAAGTCTTTTTGTGGGATCTACGATCCACTGTGCCGCAAAGTCAGCGCCTGGAAACGGGACAGGTGGATCGTTTTCTGGCGATCGATTTCAGCGCCGACGGGCAGACCGTTGTAGCGGCGGGTGACGGCAAACAGCTCTTTGTGTGGAAAGTGGAGGCGTGTTGCCAGCCGGTGCATCAATGGAGTGTGAGCGATAAGGTGCGCGCCCTGAGGATCGTAAGCCTGGATGGCCGGGATTATGCAGCCGCCGGGATCGGGAACCAGGTGACTTTTTGGGATCTGGAAACGGGCAGGCAGGCTCTTGAGCGCACGCTGCGACTCGATTCGATCAACGATAAGGTGCGGGTGATGAGCCTGGCGCTCGCACCCGATGGGCACACCCTGGCAGTGGGCAGTGAAGACGGCTACCTTACCGTATGGGATCTGCAACGTGAAGAGAAGTTGTATCAGGTCTGCAGTTATGGCATGGTCACAGAACAGGGCAAAAGCGATTGTGATGTGAGCGATATCGAGACCAAGGAGATCCGCGGGATTGGTTTCAACTCAGATGGGACCTTGCTGACAACCGGTAGTTTCGATACGTTTGCCCGTCTTTGGGACGCGCAAACCGGCAAACTCCTGGCCATCACCCCGGATAAGCAGGAAGGTGGGCATCTCAATGCGGTCACAGGCGTGGCTTTTCGGCCTGGGAGCAACCGGGTTGCCACAGTCAGTTTTGACAACAACGTGCGTTTGTGGGATGTGGTGAATAAAGATGGGCAATGGTCCTTCCTGCGTGTGGATACGCTGGCAGGGCACGCCAATTCGATCTGGGCCACGGCCTTCAGCCCGGATGGGGCCACACTGGCTTCGGTCAGTTCTGACAAGGCGGTGATCTTGTGGAAGGTGGACCATATCAGCCAGATCGGCACCCAACTGGGTATGATGGAAGCTTCGACCTGGGCGTTGGCGACAGCCCCTTCGGGGCAGCAGGTGGCGGCTGGGGATGATTCGGGGAACATCCGCTTATGGGCTTTTGATGGCAGCACATTCAAAGAGGCGGGGCAGTTCAAACATCCCGGCGGTGTGCTGGGTCTCACTTATGCCCACAACCATCCCTGGCTGGCTTCGGTTGGCTATGATGGCGTGCTGCGTGTGTGGGATCTGGAAAATAACAAAGAACTATGGAGCAAAAAAGGCCACGATGACGAGACCTGGTCTGTGGCTTTCAGCCCCGATGACCGCTATCTATCCACGGCCAGCTACGATAAGACGGTGAAGATCTGGGATACATCGGCGCAAACCACCCTGGCCATCCTCAAGCATGATGACCGGGTCTTTGCCCTGGGCTATAACCAGGATGGCACGCAATTGCTTGTGGCCGGATACGAAGCCCGGATCTATCGGTGGGATGTCACCAACCCGGCTTCGCCCAAAGCCCTGCCTGCACTTGAAGGCCATGTCTACGCGGTCAATTCGCTGGCATTCAACGACAAGTTTCCGCAGTTGCTGGCTTCCACCAGCGACGACAAGACCTTGCGGCTTTGGAATTTGAGCAAAAACGAGCCCACGCCGCCCGTGTTGGGCTTGAATGAGACCATGGAGGCGGTGGCCTTTCGTCCTGGCGGCGATTGGCTGGCCAGCGCCACCGACAACAGCGCTGTGCTGCTCTGGCAACTGGACCCGGAGTTGTGCAACACCAACTGGGATAAGAATGCCTGCCAGCCCGGCCGCATCGGCGACCCGCTGGTGGGACACACAGCGCCCGTGCAAAATGTGGTCTTCCTTTCGGATGACGTGCTGGTCTCTTCAGACAATGCCGGGCAGTTGATATATTGGAACCTGAATAAGACCGATTGGTATCAAAAAGCCTGCGAGATCGTGCAGCGGAACTTCAACCCGGTCGAGCGTGCGCAATACATTGATGGCAAGGTCAACGACACCCTGCTGGGTGCGGTAGCCTGGATCAAGACCAATTTGCTGGGCGCCCCGGCTCCCGCCCCGGCCCCGGCGTGCCTTGAGTAATCGGTACGCTGACCAGGCCGTTAATGAAAAACCAATACACCTGCGGTATGATTGCCCCACTCAAAATAACCTGACTGGCGCGATCGCCGTCTTTGGAGAAATAACCATGATGATCGAACTCTTGATCGCGGCTGTCATTACAGCCATACTGTTCAGCCTCACCAATTCCACCGAGAAGTTCCTGGCCACCCGCCAGCAACCCGCCGAGCGGGTGGTCCGTAATGTAGACCACCGCTCCCGTATGTAAGTAAGGCTCCAACAGGTTCAAAATCCCCGCCGTGTGGCGGGGATTTTTATTGATCACCAAATCGGATAATTTGCACAGATTTTATTAGAGTTCAATAAAAAGGGTTATCCGCCCTCTACAGGCTGCGTACAATATTGCTGTTCGAGCAAGAACCTCTCCTGGTTGGCTCGTGTTTGCATCACTCTCAATTCTTTACTGGTAGGCAAGACAATCTTATTGATAGGCACGCAGGCAATCCCCGTTCCGAAATCGGAACGGGGATTGCCTGTTAACCGGCCTGAATTCCCTGTTACGATTCGGCCACCTCCTGGCACTACCTGCTGTGCGCACCACATACAGGAGGCCCATGAATTTGACGATGAACGTACGACTCCCCTACCCGTCACTGGACGATATCGCTCTGGCGCGACAAGCCCGCACCGATGCAGAGGCTTTCGCCGAGCTGTATCACCGCCACGCGGCCAATGTCTATCGCTACCATCTGGCACATACCGGCCACGTAAAGGATGCCGAAGACCTCACTTCGCAAACCTTCATGGCCGCGCTGGAAAGCATTGCCAGCTATCGCGGGACGGGACCCTATATTGCCTGGCTGATGGGGATCGCTGTCCGCAAGCGCAAACGCTTTTTTCGCGGGAGCAGGCCTGAGGTCCCGTTGGACGCGGCGCTTCATATCCCCACCCCCAACCTGCCCACCGAAAAGGAAGCCAATCTACGCTTGAAGCGTGAGCACCTGCTGACGGTCATCCGCACCCTGAGCACGGACCGGGCCGAGGCTTTGATCCTGTGCTTCTTCAGCGGACTCAGCCCCGGCGAAGCGGGGCTTGCACTCGGCAAAAGCGAATCCGCAGTGCGGATGCTGATCTCGCGCGGACTGCAAGACCTGCGCACACGCACGTCACTGGCCATGGAGATGAACGATGAATAACGACTGGCTTACCCAACTCACCGCGGACGAACAACCGCTCGCCCAGGAACTCACCAACCTTGCCGCCGGTATGAATATGCCAGCCGGCTTTGAAGCACAACTGGAGCATGAATTGATGAACACCTACTCTCAAAAAGACCAGCCCGCACACGGCTGGATGAAATTTGCAAGACCGCTCGGCTGGGCGTTGACCGCGCTCGCCGGAGC
>CAZJMZ010000133.1:0-8267 GCA_964547115.1 uncultured Anaerolinea sp.
GCAACCCAGCCGAGGTTCGTTTACACTCACAACCTGACCGATAAGCACGACACGCATGTAGCGGTCGCTCTCCGGGTCATTCAGGCCTTGAGAAAACTGGGTCAGGCTGAACGTCCGGAAAGAGTCGTGGGGTGTGAGGTCTGGCGCGGATTGGATTGGATGGTCGATTCAGACAAGGTGCTGATGAACACATCGGCGCATGAAAATCTGCAAATGGCGCTGGTGGGTGTGTTTGATTCGCAGATCGCCGGGGGCAAACGGTACGACCTGGCAGCATTGGGACGTCAGCGTGCGAATGCCACGTTCTTCGAGTCGCATGCTGTGGATGCCGCCACCGGTTTGAGCTACGGTATGGACCTGACGCCTTTGATAGATGACGCCGAACGCCCGCCGCTTGACTTTGCGCTTGAGCATATTCAACGCTTCGAAGCCGATGTGCGCGAACGCATCCTGAAGTTGAGTTAGCCCTACCAGGCACACCCTTCGGTGGTGCTGATGTTGGCCGTCACGCCAACCCTTTTATACATGGTCACATTGGTGAAGGGCTCGCCCAACACGCCGTCGTGGATGGCCCACGACCGGAGCCGGATACTGTTGGCTGCCCTGGTCATGCGGAACGGATTCGAATCAGTTAGTTGTTGACTCAACGCGCCTCCCTTTGCAAACCCGGCCTGGATCTCGTTCATCAGCCTTCTGCCCATCTGATAACTGAACCCGTAGCGTTCGAAGATCACTGCGTTGTGATAATACAGCGGCTCAACGAAATACATGTCGTGCCCCAGGCTGGCCACAAAACCTTCAAAGGCGCTCATGGCTTGGCGCAGCGCACGCAGACCATGCCGTACTTGTCCCGGCGAAAGCCCGGCCTGCAAGGCAGCCTGTTCTGCTTCGATATTCCGCTTGCGGATGCCAAACTGTGTGGGTGAGCCATCGGGCATGCGGTCCACGTCGAAACGCGGAGAGGCAGGGTCGTTCAGGATGTATAGCAGGACATGGATCTGTCCGTTGATGTTGTCAGCGAGGTGGGCGTAGAGGATTGGGTCGGGAAAGCCGGGCTGGTGGAAGAGTTTCATCTCTACATCGCTGGAGCCCTCAGCAAAGTAGAATTTCAAAAGCTCATGATCGGCCGCGGGGTTTGTGATGCCAAATTTTTCAAGCAATTCGTTGGGGATATAGCGCGCGTAAATCTCGCGTTTCTCGCGCTCAGGGAGTTTGTTGATTCCGCCAATAGTAGATGGAGTCATGGTTTTGCGTGTAGACAATATAGGGCAGTTGATTTATTACCAACTCTAACTTACCGAATGCGACCTTCCCGTTCGGCATTGCGGGCCTCGTCGCGTTTGGCGATGGTGGCGCGTTTGTCGTAGGCCTTCTTGCCCTTGGCTAGCGCGATCTCGATCTTGGCGCGGCCTTTCTTGAGATACACCCGGGTGGGGACGACGGTCATGCCTTTGATGCGGACGTTGTTCCAAAGTTCGAGGATCTGCTTTTTGTGGAGCAAGAGTTTGCGCCGGCGTTTGGGGTCGTGGTTATATCGATTGGCTTGTTCGTAAGGCGCAATATGCGACTCGACCAGCCAGGCCTGTTGGCCGTCTTCGATATCGATATAGGATTCCTGGATACTCATCTGCCCGGCGCGAATGGATTTGATCTCGCTGCCGTTCAGCACCAACCCGGCTTCGAATTTCTCAAGTAAAAAATATTCAAACCCTGCTTTGCGGTTGTTGGCAACGATCTTGATCTCTTCTTCGGTCATAATTGGATATTACCACAATCAACTCAACCCCACTTGAGAATACTGACACCCGCCAGAAACCGCAGGCAGCCGAACAGGATCAGCGCGTTGGCCAGCCCGATCGCATCTGCAATGGCAGGCCCACCCAATGACCCGGTCAGCACGGCGATGTTGAGCACCACGTTATACCAGGCCAGGTGTGGTGGGCGGTCATCAGCAGGGATGTTTTCGAGCATGTAGTTAGCGTACGAGCCGCCGACCAGTGACCAGATAAATCCGCCCATGAATGAGACGAGGTAAAAATGCAATGGGGTTTGTGAGAAGGCGATCAGAATTGGATAGAGCGCCAGCCCGGCCACGCCCCAGCCGGCGGTGCGTTTGTTTCCGAGCCGATGCACCACGGCGCGGAGTTGTGTGGATCCAAGGAAGACGGTCAAGTAGAAGAGTGCAGTGCCAATGCCGATCTCGTCATCGGAGAGGTTGAGAATGCGGACGTTGAAGAGGGGGAAGATGGGGATGGCAAGATATTGCGCGAGATGGAAGGTGAATAGCGCCAGCAGCGTAGTGCGATACGGTGTCTGCCAAATGTCGATGCGGAGCAGGGCGGACAGGTTGCGGGGAGAAGCGGCTTGTGAGGCAGTGGCAGGCTGCGGCTGTGATGGATGCGGGTTTTCATCCAGGCTCAGTGGCTTGACAAAATATAGATGATAACTGCTCAACATGGCTCCAAGAAAACCCAATCCAAAAACGATCTGGTAGCCGATGGGGAAGGGGACGTGTTCGAGGATGTAGCCGCTGAGCAGCGATGTGAACATGAAGGTGAAGGCCAGCATTACATTGCGGATGCCTGCCACCTGGGCGCGATATTCCGCCGGGACGGCCTCGGCAAACAATGCGTTGAAGCCCACGCCAAGCGGGGTGAGCGGAATGGCCATCAGAAAGGTGAGGGCGATGATGGCGGCGATCTGGGCTGATTGGGTGAAGAGGTTGGGGAGAAAGACGAAAGGTAGAAAACCGAGCCGGTAGAAAATGGAGGTCCAGAACATGGCGGGACCGATGCGTTGTTTTTCGAGCCAACGCCCGGCGGGAATGGCGAGGAACAAATTGACGACGGCCGACATGGCGCCGATCAGGCCGATATCGAAGCCGGTGGCGCCGATGCGTGTGGCGTAGACGTTGAGAAAGTTGACGGTGGAGCCGCTCAGCACCCCGAACCAGGCGATATCGAGATACAAGTTGGTGAAGTTGGATTGGTAGGCCCTGGGCAGGCCGGTCTGGCGGAAGAGTCTGTTAAGCATGGGCATGCGCATTATATACGATGTCTGCTACGGCTTTCCACAATCTGGAGATTTTGTTGTACGATTGGCGCATGAACAATCTTCGCCAACACTTTCTTCTTGACCCCTCGGTCACTTTTCTCAACCACGGCTCGTTCGGTGCAACGCCCAAGCCGGTCTATCGTGAATATCAACGCTGGCAACGGGAGATGGAAAGACAACCCGTTGAATTTTTGGGCCGCCGCATTCCGCATTTGCTGGCTGAAGCGCGGTCGGCACTTGCCGATTATTTGGGCACGCAGGCGGGCAACCTCATCTTTACCCAGAACGTCACGGTCTCACTGAACATCGTAGCGCGGTCATTGGATCTGGGTGTAGGTGACGAAGTCCTCACCACCGATCATGAATACGGCGCCATCGACCGCACCTGGCGATTCCTTGCGAAAGAGCGTGGCTTTGCCTATATCAGCCAGGCGCTCACAACGCCGTTTACCACCGCCGAACAGTTCGTGGAGGATCTTTGGTCCGGCGTCACACCACGTACGAAGGTCATTTGCCTCAGTCATATCACTTCGCCCACTGCCATTATCTTTCCGCTGCAAGAACTGATCCGCCGGGCCCGCGCGCATGGCATTCTCACCGTGATCGATGGCGCGCATGTGGCCGGGCAGATTCCGCTACAGCTCGATGAACTGGGCGCTGACTTCTATGGTGGCAACCTGCATAAATGGTTGTGTGCTCCCAAGGGGGCGGGGTTCTTGTATGCACGACCCGAAGTGCAGCACCTGCTCAAACCGCTGGTGGTTTCGTGGGGTTATGAGTCGCTGACGCCCAGTGGCTCGACCTTCATCGACCATAATGATTGGTGGGGCACGCGCGACCATTCCGCATTTCTTGCTGTTCCGGCAGCGATCCGGTTTCAGCAGGAAAACCACTGGGATGAAGTGCGCGACTCGTGCCATGAACTGGTCGCCTACGCCCAGAACCGCATCTGTGAATTAACCGGACTGGCTGCGCTTCATCCCTCCACCCGGGCCTGGTTCGCCCAAATGGCCGCCGCTCCCCTCCCGGCGGATACTGATCTCACCCTGCTCAAGAACCGTTTATATGATGAACATCGCATCGAGGTCCCGTTGACCGAATGGCAAGGGAACAAATTCGTGCGTATCTCCGTTCAAGGGTATAACACCAGGCGCGATGTGGATGCCTTGATTCGCGCCTTGCGTGCGATCCTCTCTGAACGGAGAACTGTATGAGAACCATTTTTCTTCTCTCTTTGTGCTTGATTTTGCTGTTGCCTGCTTGTGCTCCCAAACCAACTCCGGGCCCTGAAGCCTCCTCGCTACTTCCAACCACTGTGGTGACCCAGCCAACCTCAAGCCCCAAAGCTGCGGCACTGCCAGCAACCGAGACGGTGTCTTCGATAACGAATCCATCCGTCCCATCAACTCAGTCCGGGCAGCTTTATCCATTGACCACAGAGACCGGGCAGCCCGAGATCGATGCGCTTCTGGCTGTCCTGGCCAATGGCGATAAACAGGCCTTGATCGGGCAATTTTCCTACCTCTCCACAGCCTGTCAAACTGTCAACGCCCTCGGCGGTCCACCGGCCTGCCGGGCGGGTGAACCTGAAGGGACACTGGTGTCAGTTTTGCCAACCTTGGGCAGCGAAGGCAGTTTCATCCATGCTGATGCTGTGGATGCATTTCCGGGTTTGGAGGCGGCGGGTATTTATGCCATCTTCCAAAACTCAGCCTCCGCCTACCAGGAGGACCTTTTCCCTGCTGGCGAGTATACGATCCTGCTGCGGGGCGCTGGTGGTGTTCCCGGCTATGCCTTGCGTGTGGCCGACGGAAAGATCGTCCGGTTGGAGTACTACTTCGACCTCTCGGCCTTTAAAACCCTGTTAAGCCGTGATGCTGCTCAATTCATTTTAGAGCCTGTGCAGTAAACTAAAAACAGATTTGGTTGCTCAGCGCCATCCTACTCATAGAAAGGTCATAATGTTTTTTCGAATCCGTTTCCTCAACTTACTACTGCTCGTCGCCCTGCTTTCCGCTTGCAGCGGTGCTTCAGCCACAGAACAGCCCACCATCGATGCCAACGCCATCATGACCCAGGCTGTGCAAACTTTTTCTGCGGCTCTTTATCAGACTCAAACAGCTCAGGTCACACCCGTGACTGATACCCCACTCCCAACTTTCACCTCGGCGCCTACCCAAACCGTCTCCCAGATAGTTCCCACTGTTCAACAACTGGTTCCGGCACCGATCCAACCGATATCCACGATCAAGGTCACTCCGGGAGCCACTGGCACACAACCCACACCTACTGTTGATTATCTCAGCCTGGCTTCGGGCTGCAATAACCTCTACCTCGTCCAGGATTGGACCATTCCCGCGGGCACAGTGATCCGCCCGGGCGAGTCGTTCACGAAGACGTGGAAGGTCGCCAACGTTGGCACTTGTAACTGGATGTTCCTCTATCGCCTCGTGCTGATCAGTGGTGACCGTATGGACGGCGTGCCGGATGGGCTGGGGACGATCATCAAGCCCAATCAGTGGACGAAGCTTTCTGTCAACTTGATTGCGCCCTCCAAGCCAGGTACATACACAGCCACCTGGCGCCTTGGCACCCAGAATGGCACACCTTTCGGCTCTGCGCTGGTGGTTTCGATCGTAGTGGGTGAACCAACTTCCACCCCGGCACCCACGAACACAGCTACAGCCACACCCACGGTCACGGCCACGCCCACCGTCACGCAAACTTCTTATCCCAACCCATAAAGCCCCAGGCTCCGGCAAACAACCGGAGCCTTTTTTATGGTATCCTCCTCAACCCCATGAAACATCTTTTGCGCACACGCATCTTTCTCAAACCCTATCTCTGGCAGATCGGCCTGACGATGTTGCTGTTGCTGTTGCTCACCGGCCTGAACCTGATCGTCCCACGCATCATCCAGACCGTGATCGATGATGGCCTGACCCGTGGCGAGACAGGTTATTTGCTGCGATCCGCGCTTCTTCTGCTTGGACTTGGACTGGCCTCGGCTCTATTGAATCTGGGCAACCGCTATGGCTCGGAGTGGGTCGCCACCCGGGTTGGTTACGACCTGCGCAACCGCATGTACGACCACATTCAACACCTGCCGTTCACATACCATGACCACACCCAAAGCGGACAGCTCATCTCACGCTGCATCGAAGATGTCCGTTCGATCGAGCGCTTCGCAGGCGGTTCCGTGGGTGAGTTGGTGCGCTTTGTGCTGTTGGTGGCTGGTGTGTTGTACATCATGCTCAGCGCCAATGTGACCCTCGCCGTGATCGCCTTGTTGCCGATGCTGCCTCTGGCCTTGATGACCTCCATCTTTGGGACGAAGATCGGCGGCTTGTTCTTCGCAGTGGACCAGGCTGTGGGGGAGGTCTCGAATCGTTTGCAGGAGAATGTGGTGGGTGTGCAGGTGGTGCGTGCCTTTGCGCGTGAGAAATACGAGACCGACCGCTTTACCAGGGCCAATCAGGTGGTGTTCAAAGCCTGGGTGCATGTCATCGACGAATGGTCGAAGATCATGCCCACCACCAACTGGTTGACCACGGTCAGCGTGATCTTGATCCTATGGTTTGGCGGGCAGATGGTGATCGATGGCCAATTGACCATCGGCACGATCGTGGCCTTCAATGCCTATATCCTGATGCTGGCTGAACCGGCTCAGGCGTTGACCGGGCTGGTCAATGCTGGTGGTGAGGCGGCAGCCGGGGCACAGCGGGTCTTTGAAGTATTGGATACCCAGCCGGCTATTCAGTCGGGTGTGAATGCCGCCCAGCTCGCGTCCCTGCGGGGCGAAGTGGAATTTCGAGAGGTGGGGTTGAAGTATCAGGATGAAAAGACCGCCTCATTGGACGGGATCAGTGTGCGGGTGGAGCCGAATCGCATCGTCGCGTTGATCGGGCCCACTGGCTCGGGCAAAACGTCTTTTGTGAATCTCATCCCGCGCTTTTATGATGTCACGGCGGGGTGCGTGCTGGTGGACGGTGTGGATGTGCGTGAGTTGGACCTGGTGACCCTGCGGCGGCAGATCGGGATCGTGTTGCAGACCTCGCTGCTGTTCTCTGATTCGATCAAGGCCAATATTGCCTATGGCCGCCCTGAAGCGACAATGGAAGAGGTGGTCGCGGCGGCGAAGGCCGCTCAGGCGCATGAGTTCATTGAAGGCTTTACGCACGGCTACGATACGGTGGTGGGGGAGCGTGGCGTGACACTTTCAGGCGGGCAGCGCCAGCGTGTGGCGATCGCGCGTGCCCTGTTGATGAACCCGCGCATTTTGATCCTGGACGATTCGACCTCCAGTGTCGATACCCAGACCGAGAAGTTGATCCAGGCGGCATTAGACACCTTGATGGAAGGGCGCACCACATTTGTGATCGCGCATCGCCTCAGCACGGTGCGCCGCGCCGACCTGATCCTTGTGATGGATAAGGGTCGAATTGTGGAGCGCGGCACGCACACCGAGTTGCTGGCTCAAGGCGGCCTGTATAAAGAGATCCACGATCTGCAACTGGTGGACCATGCGAAGTTTGCAGAACAGTTGGAAGAACTGCAAACCAGCGAAACCCGGCCCGACGAAGACACACATACGATCGCGTGACTGAGAACGTGGACGCAGTGCATATTGGCAGGTAAAAGGCAAACATGTAGACAGGTAAGCTGCCAGGGATTTCAGCCTGAAAGAATCGCTTGCTGGCTTGCATTCATAAACATATGACAACGAAAATCATCCCTCCCTCATTTATCACCCAATCGGAAGAGCAGCTTGATAAAGGCTATGACCCGAAGGTGGCGCGCGGCTTGCTGCAATTCGTCAAGCCGTATGCTCCGCGCATGTTTTTTGCCCTGTTCCTGATGATCATTGTGACGGTGGCAGCCGTGTCTGGGCCATATTTCGTGAAGCTGGCCATTGACGAGGGGATCGGGCATAAGAATGTGACCGCCCTGCGGAATATCGCTGTGGCCTACTTTGCGATTTCGGTGATCCAGTTGGTGACCAACTTTTACCGCGTGCGCATCATGTCACGCGTGGGGCAGCATGTGCTGTACGATGTGCGCATGGCGATGTTCAATCACTTGCAGGAACTTTCGTTGAGCTTCTACAACCGCTACAGCGTGGGGCGCGTCATCACGCGCGTCATCAATGACGTGGGGACATTGCGTGAGTTCATCACCTGGGCGGTGCTGGCGATCGTGCGGAACTTGCTGGG
>CAZJMZ010000134.1:0-8262 GCA_964547115.1 uncultured Anaerolinea sp.
TCCCGAACATTGCCACAGCCCTGCTGGCAGGCGGGATGCTCGCTTTTGCCTTGTCGTTCGACGAAGTCATTGTTACCACCTTCACCGCCGGGCAACAATCAACGCTGCCGATCTGGATCTTCAGCCAGCTGGTGCGTCCACGTGACCGGCCTGTCACCAATGTAGTCGCAACCATTGTCATCCTGATCACATTCCTGCCGATCTTTTTTGCCCAGCGCATCTCTGCCGAAAATTCGGATACCGAAGGCGGCACGAAGTAGACCCGGTGCAAGTTTCATTCAAAAAAGGCGAACGCCAGAACAGCGCTTCGCCTTTTTCGTTTCAACGGTTATCTTAGGTCACCACCTCGCAACTTTGCCGCCGGTGATCGATGAACGACTATCGTATAATCAGCCCGATGTTTGAATTCACCATCACCTCCAAAAACGACCGCGCTCGCACAGGCATCTTTTCCACACCGCATGGCAACCTCATCACGCCGGTCTTTGCGCCTGTCGGCACGCAAGCCACGGTCAAGACGCTGACACCTGAACACCTCAAGGGTATCAATGCTTCTCTTGTGTTGAGCAACACCTATCATCTGTATTTACGCCCCGGCGATGAACTGGTGCGCGATATGGGCGGCCTGCACAAGTTCATGCAATGGCCCAACCCCATGCTCACCGACTCCGGCGGCTTTCAGGTCTTTTCGCTCGCACAGACCCGCAAGATCGACGACGATGGCGTGACGTTCAAGAGCCATATCGACGGTTCAACCCATCGCTTCACGCCGGAGAAATCCATCGCCATTCAGCAAAACCTCGGCGCCGACATCATCATGGCCTTCGACGAATGTTCCGACCCCAACGACAAGGCCTACATCAAAAAAGCCATGGAACGGACTCATCGCTGGGCTGAGCGTTCCCTCAAAGCCAAAACGCGTCCGGACCAAGCCTTGTTTGGCATCGTCCAAGGAGGCGTGGATCCTACCCTGCGAGCGGATTCGGCCAACTTCATCGCCTCGTTGGATACACCCGGCATCGCCATTGGCGGCCTTTCGGTCGGTGAGACCAAACAGGAAATGCACGAGACACTCGATGTGGTCACTCCGTTGCTGCCCGAACACAAACCTCGTTACCTGATGGGCGTTGGCACCCCTGAAGACCTCATCAATGGCGTCGCCCGCGGCGTGGACATTTTTGATTGTGTTCTACCCACCCGCCTGGCCCGGCATCACTCCGCGTTTGCGCCGGAAGGCCGCCTCAACCTGATGAACGCTGCCTTCGCCCGGGATGAACGCCCGATCGATGAGACTTGCGATTGCTACGCCTGCCAAACATTCACACGCGCCTATATCCGTCACCTCATCGTCGCCAAAGAACTGTTGGCCGGGACGCTGATCTCCATCCATAACCTGCGGGCGCTTATCCGCTTGATGGAACAGATGCGCGTTTACATCGCCGACGGGACGTTCGGATCGCGAGTGCCGGAGTTACTCGGTCAATGGGCGAATAATGCCAAACGGGCTGGTGCCACTTAAGGTAGTAACGACTTCCGCCGTTCAATGTTGCCCTGAATCAAAACGGACTGACCGCCATTTCTGGCGGTCAGTCCGTTTTGCCTGGCCCCGGCTTCTTATGCCGAAGCCGTAGGCGGCCCGGCCAGCGTATATACATACCAGCACGTGATGCTCATCGCGACCATCTCGCCGCCGTCCTCCAGAATGTCTGATAACTCGAACATGAATTTGTGGGTGTCCGGGGGGAAGAAGCGGTCAAAGAAATCGCCCACGATGCCAAAGAGCAGGAGTAGCAGCAGGCACCCGGTCAGGGTGTGGAACGTTCTCCTCGTCTCCAGGTTCCCGCGCAGGTAGGCGACACCGATCGGGATCAGAAAGATCAGGCCGAAAAGCAGCGCCACCCCCAATTCTCCAAGGTCCTGATACCGTACATCCAGAAACAGAATGCGTTCCGCTGAAAGCCCCAGCAGCCCAAGCGCAGACCCCGCCAGCCCCTCATGGAAGCTGAACATGTCATCTGACAACAGGAAGGCATACAAGAGCGCCCAGCCCAACAGATTCAGGTTGCGGTTCTTGTATATCAACCAGGCGAGCAGAAGTACGATCCAGAATTCCTTGACGTATTGGAACGATTCTGCCAGGCCCAGGTCTTTGGTGAGCATAAACGTTTCTTTTCTGATCGTGCTTCCCAGGTCGAAAAAGCGGGTCACCTTGCTGATGAGATGCAGGCTAATGTAGAAAACGTCGGCACTTAGCAGCAGCAGGAGCAAACCAGTCGCTTGTTTCGGGAGGGTAATCTTGTGGATCAAGTTCATTTAGTGGCCGCCTTTCCAACGATGGAATCGATAACCCATTACCATCATACCTCCGAACATTCCTCTACGGAGACTTGTTATGGACTTGTATCATGGCTGCCGTGGCGGGCAGTCGCTCTTTAATATTCGTTACCCCCAGTCGGCCCATCTGTCCGGTACAATTGGTGAAAAAATTGGATGGTCCATGACAATTCTTCAGTCTTTCCTTCTGGGGCTCATACAGGGATTAACCGAATTCATCCCTGTTTCTTCCACTGCGCATTTGCTGCTCGGGCAGACGGTGCTCGACCTGCAATCCAACGCTCAGGTCTTCTCGTTTCAAGTGATCGTCCAAATGGGCACGGTGCTGGCATTGATCGTCTTTTTTTGGAGCGATTACTGGCATATCTTCCGCTCGTTCCTGTTGGGCATCCGGCATCGTAAACCCTTCGAGACCCACGACTCGCAGCTGGGGTGGCTCATCATCGTGGCGACCATTCCTGCGCTGATCGCCGGGTACCTTTTGAAGGATGTGATCGAAACCATGTTCAAAGACCCGCCTTTGCAGGCGGGGATTCGACTGTTCATGTCTGCCTTGCTGCTCACCGGTGTGGAATATTTCGGGCGCGGCCAGCGACGCCTTGAATCGGCCACCTGGCTCGATGCCCTGGCGGTCGGCTTCTTTCAGATTCTGGCCTTGTTCCCCGGCGCTTCACGCTCCGGTTCGACCATTGCCGGTGGCATGGTGCGTGGTTTCGACCGTCAATCCGCTGCGCGCTTCGCCTTCCTGGTGTCTGCACCGATCTTGTTGGCAGCCGGAACCTATGAACTGCTCAATGTGCTGGAGATGACTGATACCCGCGCACTACTGCCCAACCTGATCACTGGGTTTGTGACTTCGGCCATCGTTGGCTGGTTGTCATTGAAATGGTTCATCAGCTTTTTACACGACCATTCCCTGTATCTGTTTGCTGCCTATTGCGCGTTGGTCGGGACCCTTGTGTTTGTAGTGTTCGTCCTGTAAAGGTGGCAAAGTGAACGCTCGTTCTCTCCTTCGAACCCTGGTCGAAACCGAATCGCCGTCGCATGATAAAGCCGCTGTGGACCGGGTCGGTGCGCTCGTTGCCGAACAAGCCCGTCAACTGGGCGGACAGGTTGAAGTGATCCCCAATCAAGCGACTGGCGATCACATCCTGGCCCGCTTCACTGCCAACATTCAACCTGCGATCTTGAGCCTGCAGCCGATCCTGCTCCTCTGCCATATGGATACGGTCTTCCCGCTCGGCACCATTCAAAAGACACCCTATCGCGAAGATGGCGAAAAGATCTTCGGCCCCGGCACGCTCGATATGAAGGCGGGCATCGTCATCGCACTGGCTGCCATCGAACTCGCCCAGCAACAAGGCTTGCGGCGGCCCATCACCCTGCTCTGTACTTCAGACGAAGAGATCGGCAGCCACACCTCCCGCACCCTCATCGAGTCGCTGGCCAGGGAATCGGCGCTGGCGCTCATCATGGAAGGCGCCTTGCTAGACGGCTCACTCAAGACCTGGCGCAAAGGCGTCGGTGGCTTCGATATCACTGTCAAGGGTCGCGCCGCCCATTCCGGCGGAGCGCATCAGGACGGGCGCAATGCCATCGAAGAAATGGCGCACCAGATCATCGCCGTTCAAAAACTTACCGACTATGAACGGCAGACCACCGTCAATGTCGGTGTGATCCACGGTGGCACCGTCTCGAACGTTGTGCCTGAGGAGGCGCGCATCGAAGTGGATGTACGTGTCATGCAGCCCGGTGAGTGGGAGCGCATCGAAGCCGCGGTGCAGGCGCTCAAGCCTGTGCTCGAGGGCACACACATCGAAGTGCAGGGCGGGTTGAATCGTCCGCCCATGCCGTTCGATGCGTTGATGCAGCAGACCTTTGAAAAGGCCAAAGCCATCGCATCTGAGTTCGGCATGGAACTCAAAGCAGGCGGCACGGGTGGCGCATCAGATGGCAACTTCATCGCACCGCTTGGCATCCCCCTGCTCGATGGCATGGGCGCGGTCGGTGAGGGCTATCATTCAGAACGTGAATTCATTTTTGCCGCCAGCCTGGAACAAAAAACACAGTTGATCGCGTCCTTAATTCACCATTGGTGAATTTCATGCGAAAAACTTTCATCTGCCTACTGACCTGCCTCACCCTTGGGCTGGTTTCCTGCTCGAGCAGCACGCCGCCTCCCACCCCGCAAGTTGTTACTGTATACTCATCGCCTTTTACCCAATCCTGGCTTGCGGACCTGTACACTTGTGCCGGGACATCCGCCACCATCCGTTTATCCGATTCCGCGTCAGCGTCCGTTGCGGACATCCGTTTGCAGTTGGGGGAGCCTGAGTTGCTCACAGGGTTTGCCTATCAGGTCGATGAGGAGGAGCTGCTCATCGTCACCAACCGCACCAGCCCGGTGCAGAATTTGACCCTGGATCAGGCTCAGGCGTTGTTCATGGGGTTGGGCGACCCGGCTGTGCAGGTGTGGGTGTATGCATCAGGGGCGGAGGGGCAGAGGCTGTTCGACCAGTTCGTGATGGAAGGGCGAAGCGTGACGCCCTCCGCGAGGGTGGCAGCCACGCCGCAGCAGATGTCGGACACGCTGGTCAATGGGTCGAACGTCGTCGGCATCCTGCCGCGGCATTGGAAGGCGGGCGATGTGCGGGAGGTGTATGTGGCGGCAAAGGTGCCCGTTCTGGCGTTGACTCAGGCCGGGCCGCAAGGAGCCGTGCAGGATTTGATCGCCTGTTTGCAGAAGTGATACAATCGGCGCACGATGGCGGTATTTCACCCTTCTCCTTCAACAAAAAAAGACATGGATATAGCGCTGGCCGAGTTAACAGCCCACAAAGCTGCCTGGCTGGCTGTGAGCGTGCAGGAACGGATCCAGATCCTGGATGAGATCGCGCGCCGACTCGAACGTGTGGCGGAACGCTGGGTGCTGGCCAGCACCGAAGCCAAAGGTTATGGCGCCGGTCATGCGACCGAGGGCGATGAATGGGCCATGTTCGCCGGGGTGCCGCGGAATATTTTGCGGCTCAAGGAAGTGCTGGCCGATGTGCAGAAGCACGGACGCCCGCAACTGCCCGCCGGGTTTGTGCAGCGTGGGGAGCAGTTGACCGCACAGACCTTCCCGATCCTGCCGCTTGAAAAAGCCGTGTTCGCAGGCTACAGCACGGAGTTATGGTTCGAGCCGGGGGTGAGCGAAGCGGATGCGCTGGCTTCGCAGGCAAAACTTTATCGTGATGCGAATCAGGCCGGCAAGCTGGCGTTGATCCTTGGCGCGGGGAACGTCTCGATGTTGGTGCCGTGCGATGTGACCACCAAGCTGTTCCTGGAAAATCAAGTTGTCCTGTTGAAGATGAACCCGGTCAATGATTATTTGGGGCCGTTGATCGCGGAGGCGTATCGTCCCTTGATCGAGCGCGGGGTCTTGCGGCTGGTGTATGGCAGCGCACAAGAAGGCGCCTACCTGTGCAAGCACAAGCAGGTGGATGTCATTCACATGACCGGCTCGGACAGGACCTATGATGCGATCGTGTTCGGCACGGGGGAGGCGGGTGCCAGGAACAAGGCGGCGAAAAAGCCCGTGGTCAAGAAGCCGGTTACTGCGGAATTGGGAGGCGTGGCGCCGTTGATCGTCGTCCCCGGCGCGTGGTCGGATGATGAGATCAAGGAACAGGCAAAACAAATCGCGTTTTGGGTGGTGGTGAATGCGGGCTTCAATTGTCTGTCACCGCGGATGATCGTGACTCACAAAGGCTGGAATTTGCGTGAAAAGTTCATGGCCGCTGTGGAAGAGGCCCTGCGGTTGTACCCCGTTCGCAAGGCGTATTACCCGCATGCCGATAAATATCATGCTGAATTCCTCAAGGCGCACAAGCAAGCGAAGTTGATCGGCGGGGCTGGCGCAGGTGAGTTGCCGTGGATGCTGATCCCGGATCTGAACGCGAAAAAGAAAAAGGATATTGCCTTTTGTTCGGAGGCGTTCTGCGGTTTGATTGGCGAGACGAGTCTTGCGGCGAAAGACGCCGCGGATTTTATTGCGCAGGCGGTGAAGTTTTCCAATGAAACCTTGTGGGGCAACCTCACGGCATACATCATCGTTTCGGATAAAGCCGATGCGGAGGTCAATGCTGCGCTGGGACGGGGGATCGCAGACCTGCAGTATGGGACGATCTGCGTCAACATGTATGCGGGGCTGGCGTATGTGTTCATGGCTGCGCCGTGGGGCGCGTACCCGGGCAACTCCATGGAAGATATTCAATCGGGTAGTGGCAGCGTGAACAACCTTTTCATGTTCGAGAAAATTCAAAAGGGCGTGTTCCGCGGGCCGTTCCATAAGCAGGCGGATAATACCCTACACACGCCGAGTTACGTGGCTTCGACGCGGGCGATCGCGCGATTGTTCGGCAAGCCGACGTGGATGAATTTCATCCGTTTGATCCTGGCGAGCATGAAGAAGTAAGGATGTAGACAGTTGCACAAGTAGACAAGGAAACAAGTTGTCGCTGTGATTCTTTTTGAACCACGGAGACGCCGAGCCCCGGAGAGAAATGCAGCTCTGTGGCCCAGTGTCTGCGTGGTTTGTTTTTAATTGGGTTCCCTCTTGACATGTGGTTGCCGCCGGAGTAAGATAAATGCAAACTAGTTTGTATTGCAAACCAGATTTTCGAAAGGAATGAAAATGAAAGATACTGCCTATGATGTGGAACAGCGCGTGCGGCGTTATTGGTATGTGGATGGCTTTGGCGAGTTGGTGGGCGGCGGCGGAATGTGCCTGATCCTGGCGATCTATTTTGCAGTGGGGCAGTACGTCGGCGATGAATCACGCCTCGGCGGAATCTTGAGCTCCACTCTGGTGCTGGTCTTGATCGGCGCCCTCTTTGTGGTGCGGCGGTTGATCGATGCCGTGAAATTGAGAGTTACATATCCGCGCACGGGCTATGTGGAATATCCTGATGCGAAACACAAAATCTCCAATGCCGTCTTTGCCGCGATCGGCGGCGGGCTGTTGGGTGGTATCGTCGTCTCCCTGGTGCGGCGCTTCGACAGCATCGATGCGCTGGTGGCCACCTCAGGCATTGTGATGAGTTTGGTTCTGGCTGGCAAGCAACTCTGGAGCACCGGCGTCAGGCGGTTTTATGTTTTGGGGTTGGCCGCGTTGCTCTACGGTGTAGTGCTGGCCAACAGTGGGTTGCCGCGCGGCTACAACCTTGGATTGTTCTATGGGCTGATGAGCATCTCGTTCATGATCTCGGGAGGCCTGACGCTCAAAATCTACCTGGATAAGAACCCGCTGCAAACGGACCTTTAACATGAGCAATGACCTGCGAGCTGTCACGACCCTTGACCGCCTCATCCATGAACCGGCGCGCCTGCTCATCGTGACCATTCTCTCCTCCGTTGCCAGCGCCGACTTCCTCTTTCTGCAACGCGAGACCGGGCTCACCAAGGGCAATCTCTCGGCGCATTTATCCAAGTTGGAGGAGGCGGGCTATGTGCAGATCGAGAAGACCTTCAAGGGCAAGCTGCCACTCACCATCTGCAAGTTGACCGCTGCGGGAAAATCCGCACTCAAGGCGTACCGCCAACAGTTACAAGAGTTCATCAATCAAACTACATAAGGAAAAAACAATGCCAGCAAAAAATCCAAAGCTCAGCGGAATTCTATTCATCCTTGGCGGTGCCGCATTTTATGCCGCTTACCTGGCCAGCAGGCAGGTCTCCTTTATAGGGGTCGGGGTTGCCTTTCTGTTGATCGGGGTCTCTTTGATCGTGCGTTCCAGACAAAAGCCTGAAGCGTAGGCCGGTTTTGTTACCCCCAATTCAAAAGAGGTTTTACACAATGAAATCAAATAACGCACTGATCGGAACCGCATTGCTCTTCCTCATCATGGCAGTCTCGTCGTCCATCACATTGTGGGGTGAGGTGTCGTC
>CAZJMZ010000135.1:0-3617 GCA_964547115.1 uncultured Anaerolinea sp.
GTGGGTGTGCCGGCCACGCTCACGCCGATCTTTTATGAAGAAGCACAAAACGTCATTCAGGACCTGCTCGACCTGACCACGCAACTCGGAGGACTGCTCTCCACACCCGTGCGTCTGGGACAGTTCGTCTTTCACCTCGAGGCCTGGGGACAAAGCCTGTTGCAAGTGCAGGATGCCGTACTGACACCCCTGCCCGAAGAAGCACTGCAACTGCTCGAGACCACCTCAGTGGGTGTGTTGTGGTTCCTCATCATTCTTGTGACGGTGTATCTGTTCCTTTCTGAGTGGCATCGCATACGCGAAGGGTTGTTCAACTTTGCGCTGCCCGCCTATCGCCCCGAACTCGAAGAACTCTACCGCCGCATCCGCCGCGTGTGGATGGGCTACCTGCGCGGGCAGATCGTATTGATGCTCATTGTGGGGGTTGTGTTCACCGTGGCGTGGTCCATCATGGGCATCCCCGGCGCGTTGGTGCTGGGCGCCATCGCCGGTCTGTTCACGCTCGTGCCGGATGTCGGCCCGTTCGTGGCCGTGGTGCTGGCGGCGGGCGTGGCCCTGCTCGAAGGCTCCACCTGGATTCGCCTGCATGAGTCGCCGGGCATCAACAACCTGCTGGTGGCCGGGTTGGTGGTGGCCGTGTATCTGGTGCTCATCAACCTCAAGAACTTTTTTCTGCGCCCCATCATCATGGGCCGCAGCGTGCATATGCATGAAGGCCTTGTGTTCGTGGTCATCCTCGTTGCGACCATTCTCGAGGGCATCCTGGGCGCACTCTTGATCGTGCCCTTACTGGCCTCGGTGGTCATCATCGCGGGCTACCTGCAGCGTAAAGTGCTGGGACTGCCGCCGTTCGAAAACGACGGTAACATGCAATTTGTTGCCCCGCCTGAAATGATCCATCCCCCGCGCCGCCGAAAAATCGCTGTGGATGCGACGACCACCGCATCTGACTCCCCCAAGACAGCCCCCGCCACCCCAGCCTCTGCTCCATCCAAAACGAATCCGGTCCGAAAGAAAAACAGTAAATGACAATCACCTACTCGATCATTGCACCCATCTTCAATGAAAAAGACAATCTCTCCGAACTCCAGCGCCGCGTAAGCGAAGTCATGGACTCCACCGGCGAACCATGGGAACTCCTGCTCATCGACGATGGCTCCACCGATGGCTCCACCGACCTCATCCGCAAGATGGCGCAAAACAACCCGCACATCCGCCCGGTCATCTTTGCGCGCAACTTCGGGCATCAGGTGGCCGTCACCGCCGGGTTGGATTACGCCCGTGGCGACGCGGTGGTCATTATTGACGCCGACCTGCAAGACCCGCCGGAACTGATCCTTGAAATGGCCAAAAAGTGGAAGGAAGGTTACGAGGTCGTCTATGCGGTGCGCGCCGAACGCGAGGGCGAGTCCTGGTTCAAATTGTGGACCGCTTCCCTCTTTTATCGTCTCATCTATCGCATCACCGATGTGAAGATCCCCCTCGATACCGGCGATTTCCGTCTGATGGACCGCAAAGTGGTCAACGTGATGAATCAGATGCGCGAACGGCATCGTTTCCTGCGCGGCATGTCGGCCTGGGTGGGCTTCAAACAGATCGGCGTGGAATACAAACGCGCAGCGCGCCTGGCCGGTGAGACGAAGTACCCCTTCCGCAAGATGTTCCGGCTCGCGGTCAACGCGGTCACGGGGTTTTCCTACTTCCCATTGCAGGTGGCCACCTATTTCGGGTTTGTCTCGGCCAGCCTGGCCATCCTCGCCATCCCTGTGGTCATCTATTTACGTGTGACCGGATCACAGGCCTTCTTTGGGCAGGCCTCCACGCTCATCGCCACGTTATTCCTTGGCGGTGTGCAATTGATCTCGCTGGGCATCCTCGGTGAATACATTGGCCGTCTCTACGACGAAGCCAAAGGACGTCCGCTTTACATCACCCGCGAAGCCCCGGAGGACGAATGACCCGCCGCTTTGAATACCTGCTGTCCTTAAACCCGGATAGGCCTGGGTTAGGGGAAGATGGCTTCACCTGGCAGCATCCCACTCCGCTTGACAGGCAACGCCTGGCTGAACTCATGCTGGACGCTTATCGGGGAACCATCGATTATGATGGCGAGACTCTGACCGATGCCTTGAACGAGGTCAACTCATATTTTTCCGAAATGGCAGATGCACGCTGGCTGGACGCTTCCTGGCTGGTGTTCGATCACGATCAACTGCTGTCGGCCAGCCTGGTAAGTTATTGGACTGAAAGAAAATCGCCCTTGATCGCCTATGTGCTTACGGCTGCGCAGGCCAAGGGTCGGCAACTTGCCACTGCAGCGGTTTCACGCTCCCTGCACACTTTGGCAGCGATGGGGCAGGAGCAGGTTAGGGCGGTGATCACAGATGGGAACACCCCGTCTGAAAAGCTGTTTACCCGCGCCGGGTTTGTGCGCTTGTTGCCAGATTGATCTCATCCAGCCCTTCGATGAATTTCTCCTTTTTACGCGACAAAGATTTCCTCCGTGCTGCACTGGCGTTAGCGGTGCCGGTGGCATTTCAGCAACTGATCACTGCCATGCTGAACATGATCGATGTCCTCATGGTCAGTCAGTTGGGGGATGCGGCGGTGGCAGCCCTCGGGTTGGCGAATCAGATCTTTTTTCTGCTCATCCTCTTTTTGTTCGGCACCACCAGCGGCATGGCTATTTTCACCGCGCAATACTGGGGCAAGGGAGATCTGGAGAACATCCGCAAGGTGTTGGGCATCTGCCTGGCTCTTTCTGTTTCGGCCGCTGCCGTCTTTTCTGCGGCAGCCATCTTTGCCCCTGAAGCTCTAATGGGCTTTTACACTACCGACCCGGAGGTGATCCGTCTGGGGAGCGATTACCTGCGCATCGTAGGGGTGAGCTACGTGCTGATGGCGATTTCGGTATCCTACATCTCCATCCTGCGCAGCATCACGCAGGTCACCATGACGGTAATCGTCTCGGTCATCTCGCTGGCCTTGAAAACTGTTCTGGGCTACTCCCTCATCTTTGGCCATTTTGGTCTCCCGGTTCTGGGGGTGCGCGGAGCGGCCATCGGCACGGCCGTGGGTTGGGCTTTTGAATGCATCCTGTTGCTGGTTTTGGTCTATGCCCGCCGCACACCACTGGCCGCCAGCCCTCTGACCTTCTTTCACTTTGACCGTGCTTTTCTGTTCAAGGTCCTGCGCACCTCTGTACCCGCCGCATTGAACGAGGTCATCTGGTCGTTCGGCATTACAACCTATACCGCTGTGTATGCCCGCATCGGGACGAACGCCATTGCCGCCATCAATATCAACGCCACGGTCGAGGAATTGGTTTTCGTACTCTTCATCGGGTTGGGTAACGCCTGCTCGGTGATGGTGGGCAACAAGATCGGTGAAAAAGATAAAGAGACAGCGTTCGAATACAGCCGCCGTTTTACCATCCTGGCGGTTTTGCTCGCCGTGCTGGGTGGGGTGGTGGTCTTTTTCCTGCGCGACGTGGTGCCTGCCTGGTATCCCATTTCACCGGCTGCAGTGGAAAATCTGCGCAACATCATGCTGGTTTATTCCTGTTCGGCCTGGCTGCGCGTCTACAACTTCATGCTCTTCATCGGCGCCTTGCGGGC
>CAZJMZ010000135.1:3717-5365 GCA_964547115.1 uncultured Anaerolinea sp.
CCGCCCGCGCAGTGACGAGACCGCCCCAAACGCCCGCACTTGCGTCACCCCATATTTCTTTTCAAGCCAGCCTGCCACCTGCGCCGCCAGCACCGGGTCATTCATTTCACACGCCTCGGCCGGCAACCAGTCATCGAGCAGGCGGCCGTTCACTTCGCAAGGCGCCACCCGCACCGCCGCATTGGCACGGATGCGCTTGACCTTCCCAGACTCCGCCAGAGTGCGGACGTAGAGCGCCTCACCCTCCCGCACGAACCACACCGGCGTCTGGACACCCCTGCCATCGCGCCGGAACGTCTCGAGATTCAAATACGACCTACCCTCGAACCGACTCCACCTTTCGTCCATTGCGCCTCCATTTACCGATCAGCTGCTTCACCTCTTCAACCCTGGCCTCGCTGACGTTGGCCAGCAGGAGCGTCATGCCAAATGTGATCAGAACGTTCGTAATGAAAAAGAAGACCACTTCCTCCAACGGCAGGATGCCAAAGAAATTGATGCCCGTGGTTTGAGTCTTTGAAATGGACCAGGTCGTTTCGCTCAGCGCGACAATATCCATCAACGAGAGATAGGCACCCGGCACAAAGATCGCCCAGAAGACCAATTTGCGGTGATACCAGAGGATGTCTGCGCCGAACAGGAATTGTGGCAGGATGGCGGGCAAGGCCCAGAACAGCGTAATGCCCAGATAAGTCCACTTCATATCGCCAAAGAAAAACAGATAGGTAAAGACCACCCACACAGCCACCAGCACGCTTGTGGAGGCGTACACCAAAAACTTGTTCGGTTTGAATTCGGTTTTGGGTGGTGAGAGGCGACGTGCCAGAAACCACCACCACAACCCGGCCAGGATCGTCTCAACCACAAAGAACGTATACTCTTCGATGGGCACATAACCGATCACAAGCCCTGTGACGAGTTCCGGGTTGTAATACCATACGCCGGTGGCGACGAGGTAGTTATCCCAAGGGGTGGTGTATGTCACAGCAAGGAATACATGCACGCCGATCGCCGTCCACACGGCGCGGCCGTTGCGAAAGCCACGCGTCTGCAGGCCGCGGCGCTCATCCCACCAGGCGATGGCAAGAAAGATGAGGATGGGGATAAATACAAAGCGGAGGAGAAAGCCAAAGTAGGTCATGAGGGGTTGGGTTCCATGATTGATTAGTTGATGACGGGTGTTTCGTTCCTGGTGGCACGCTCAGGCTTTTGCTGGTGAACGTCTGCTCACCTTCATCATCACACCCGGTCGTGGTTCGAGCGTGGCGCCCATGTGGGCGTGGATCTTATGGCCGGTGAATTCGAAGGCGTATGTTCGCAACAGTTGCGTCATGACAATGCGGGCCTCTGCCTGCCCGAAGGCGCCGCCAATGCAGGCCCGTGGACCACCACCGAACGGGACATAAGAGAAGGGTGGAGTCTTGCGCCCGTGAGCAAAACGCTCGGGACAAAAGTCTTCGGCGTTCTCCCAGATCGCAGGGTCGCGGTGGGTGAGGTAGATCGAGTAGAACATGCGCTCACCTTCGGGCACGCTCCCTTCAGAGAAGTGCATCTCCTCAGCAATGCGGCGGTTGCCGATGTGAATGGGCGGATACAAGCGCAGGCTTTCCTTGATGACCTGGTCAAGCAGAGGTGATCGTTCGAGGGT